>JBCBPQ010000092.1:0-24412 GCA_039820645.1 Cyanobacteria bacterium J06633_8
AAGTATTAACAACTGTGTGGATAATACGCCATTTATTGGACTTATCGCGATAAATTTCCGGTACAATTGCTAATGAAAAAACCATTAGTAAAGAGGCAGCTATTCCATAATAGTAATGGGACCAATACCATTCATTTGTACCGGAAATTTATCGCGATAAGTCCAATAAATGGCGTATTATCCACACAGTTGTTAATACTTTCGCTCTACTACTATTTATCGGACAAGGTATGACAGGAGTGAGAGATTTATTAGAAATTCCCTTAGCTTGGCAGAAACCTTTTGTTTATAGCTGCGACTATGTAAATAAAACCTGCTCTTGACAGTTAACAGTGAACAGTTATCAGTTAACAGTGAACAGTGAACAGTTATCAGTTATCAGTAACTAATGGTAGCTGATAATTAACAAATTTTTCGATAAAAAAATAAAATTATTTAATTACTATAAAAACTAACAACTAACCACTAACAACTAACAACTAACCACTAACCACTAACCACTAACAACTAACCACTAACAACTAACCACTAACAACTAACCACTAACAACTAACCACTAACAACTAACAACTAACCACTAACCACTAACAACTAATTTTTATATGAAACTTGACTTTAATTCTCTAAGACTACGTTTAACGGCTGGTGTAGCAGCCTTTTCAATTCTAGGTTTGGGCAGCCTTGCCTCTTGGACAGGTTGGAGAATGCAGCAAATCTTAATTGAGAATCATAAGAAAAATATTGAAGAAATTGCTACAACTATACCTCGCGATACAGAGCTTTATAGCAAAATGGCGACCCAAGAACAAGCACTTTCTCAAGCGTTTAAAAATTTAGATACTAACAATACTTTTGTATGGGTAGAAAGTTCGGAGAATACGATATTAGCGAAGTCTAATACTTTGATGAACTCATCTCAAACTCAAGAGAATCAATTAATTGCTTTAAAAAATATACCAATTAAACCTAAAGTCATTCAACTTGGCGATCGCTATTTTGTATTTTGCAGCGATTCTTTAAACATTAATGGCAAGAAAATCGGATATATTTCAGTCGCTCAGGATATAACCCGCGACCAAACTATGTTTGTGGCAATGATGCAAGGTGTGGGCGCTACCAGCGTTTTTGTAATTATAATTATGGCTGGGGCAATTGCATTTTATGTCAAGCGTTCTTTAAAGCCTTTAAGCAAGCTAAGTCAGATGACAGAAGTTATTTCTGCTGACGATTTAGGAAAGGCACAACTATATTTGGATAAAGCACCAACCGAAGTTAAAGAATTAGCTGAAACTTGTAATATGATGCTGGCTCGTCTTTCCGATTCTTGGGAGAAAGAGCGTCAATTTGTTAGTAATGTATCTCATGAATTACGTACTCCATTGACAATCGTACATGGTTACTTGCAAAGCGTATTAAGAAGGCAACAGAACTTAACAGAAATCCAAAAAGAAGCTTTGCAAACTGCTGCATCGGAAGCAGACAATACCATTAGTTTATTACAAGATTTGCTGGAATTAGCCAGAGCAGACCACGGTAATTTACATCTTAATATAGAAAACTGCATTTTGAATGATGTAGTCACCGAAGTTGTAGAAATGGCGGATAAATATAGCGACAGAGATATTAAAGTAGAGGCTTCAAGAGATGTAATTGAAGTTAAAGCAGACTATACTCGCCTCAAACAAGTATTGCTTAATTTGATTGACAATGCTGTTAAATATTCCGAAGCCGGAACGCCAATTACCTTAAAGTTAACTCGCAAGGAAGATGAAGGATGCGTTCAAGTTTGTGACCTAGGTTATGGCATACCTTTACAGCATCAGTCGCGGATTTTTGAGCGTTTTTACCGAGTAGATGAAGCTCGTAACCGTGCTGGTGGAACTGGCTTGGGTTTATCGATAGTTAAGACTTTAGTTGAAGGGATGGGTGGTAAAGTTTCGGTACGTTCTAAATTGAGTGAAGGGAGTGTTTTTACCGTTTGTTTGCCGGTTTAGGGAATTGGTAAATCTTTCGGACTAAATAATATAGTGAGTTGTCGGGTACATAAGCCTTAGATTAATTATCTATCTGTTTATAGGGAAGGTGGCATCATGGGTCATCTGCTATTGGAAATTATATATTTTTACAGCCTCCTAGGTGGAGGTAAACGCAGAGTTTTATAACTAATATTTTGGATTATTTCACTTCAAACATAACTTAATATTTAAGGACAAACAAATAATTTTACATGCTTATTGCGATATAAAACTTTAATTTTGTATTTTTTTAATATCAAAGCCTCTCATTCAAGAAGTTAAATGAAAATCGCTATAAAGACGGCAATAAGGATTTAAGTACCCATCACAAAATTCCTTGTTTCTGGTAGTATCGAGTGGGGCGATTGAGTTACGAGCAAATTAATACAAAGGATGAATATTTATTATATATTCTCCGATTTTAGAGCTAGTGGCGCATCTCCCTAATTCTAATTAATCCAAAATCACAAACAGGGAAAAAAATGAACTTTGGTAATCTTGCAAAAATTGCAGCTGGTGTAGCTGGTGTAGCTGCTACCGGCTATGGTGTAAAAAAAGCTGTAGATTATTTTCAGAACCGCGACAAAGAAGAGCCAGATTCGGACAAAACTGAAGACACAGAAGTTGAACTAGAAGCAGATGATGTTGCTTTTGCTACTGTAGAACCCGAGTCAGTGCAACCTTTCCTTGATGCTAGTTTTGGTAGCCCTGGGCGTTATGTTCCCACTCGTCCACCCAAAGTATTTGAATATCAAAACCAACAATACATGGTCATATGGTCCTACGATAACGAAAAAGAAAAAAATCAGTTAATGGGCTTCCAATACACCGATGCAGGTCGGCAAATGGTTGCTAGTGTTGGATATACTGCGGATGCTACCGACTACAATGTTAAGTTAGACGGCACAAACTTAGCTGTTGAAGTTAATGGGGAGCAAATAACATCGGGGCAAGGTGCAACTGGCGGAACTAATGAAGTTGACTTAGTTCCTGTTGGCTAACTTTATTTAGAAATAAGCGCTAGTGGTGCATTATTGGTAACGTTCGTAATTAGAATTACTAACTAAACTATCAGAAATTGAGTTTAGCATTACCACGATAATGCACCACTATCTATATTCCAAACTGTGGATGCTATTAGTATTTTGGTAATAGTTAGGGCTTGCTGTTCTAACTTGTTTGGGTTTCAATACTACTCGGTTAAGAGAGGTTTGGGGGTAAGATACCCCCATAAACATCTTCGATATTTTCTCAAATTTGATTTGATTTATAAGTAGGTATATCTGAAGATTGCATCACCTAAAGCTTTCCAAGTTTGGGAACCCACTTCTCCATCTACAGCTATATTTGGTGCTGGAGAAGGAAAAGTAGAGTTATATTTTGCTTGGAATTCTTTTACTATTTGTTCGCATTGCTCGTCATAGATGCTATCAAATTTTACATTTTCTGCAATAAGTATTGGCGCATTTGGTTTTTGACTTAACCAATAGATTGAAGACAATAACTGTTCAAGAAATCGAACGGAATCTCCACTATCTCCCTTTCGCAAAAGAGGTAAATTTTTTGTAGCAGTTGCTGTAGAAATTGTTGTACTCATAATAAATCCTGTGGTTCTATAGTTAATTGTTTGTGCTTCTTTTGTACAATTTCAAGGCGATACCTTGAATTACACGGGAGGCTATTGTGCCTGCTCCATGTGATGTTTATTGAAGACAATTTAATTATGGAATTTTGAATATGAATTCGACAGTACCCGAACAGGGTATCTTTATTGGGTTCTCTTAGGGACATCCAAAAATTAAATTACTCAATTTCTGCATAAACATACGACTATCAGATTTCTTCTCCCCCTGCTCCCCCTGCTCCCCCTGCTCCCCCTGCTTACCAAAACGATTGATTAGTTTTTTAATTGGAAGTCCCTTATAGCTTGGATACTCTCCCTCCCTTTCTAAATGTATCAATGTGTATCAGTTAACTTTGCCTTTTCGTGACTCCTTGCTATCATGCGGCTCAGATGTATATGTCGTAACTCCTATACTTAAAGAAAATCTAAAGTTTCTCTGACAAATATCAGTTAACAATAGACAGTAACTATAACGAATTTGATTACAAATTATGGCTGAAGCAAATATAGAATCAATTCTCCAAGAGAAACGTTTATTTCCCCCCAGTGCGGAATTTTCGCAAAATGCCCACATTAAAAGCGTGGAAGATTATCAGCGTCTTTACGATAAGGCAAAAGCGAATCCCGAGGCATTCTGGGCTGAACTTGCCGAAAAGGAATTAGACTGGTTTGAAAAGTGGGATACGGTTTTAGATTGGCAACCACCTTTTGCTAAGTGGTTTGTTAACGGTAAAATTAATATTTCTCACAATTGTCTTGACAGACATCTCACTACTGCCAACAAAAATAAAGCAGCGATTATTTGGGAAGGTGAACCGGGAGATTCCCGCACCATTACTTACGCACAGTTGCACCGCGAAGTTAGTCAATTCGCTAACGCTCTTAAACAATTAGGAGTAAAAAAAGGCGATACGGTAGGCATTTATATGCCGATGATTCCCGAAGCTGCTGTGGCAATGTTAGCTTGTGCCAGAATCGGCGCACCTCACAGTGTTGTGTTTGGTGGTTTCAGTGCGGAAGCTTTGCGCGATAGACTCAACGATGCTGAAGCGAAGGTGGTAATTACTGCCGACGGTGGTTTTCGTAAGGATTCAGTTGTTCCTCTCAAACCCCAAGTTGACAAGGCGCTACAAAATAATGCCGCTCCTTCTGTAGAAAATGTCTTGGTGGTACAGCGTACTAAGCAAGATATTCACATGGAATCGGGAAGGGATTATTGGTGGCACGATTTGCAAAAGGAAGTTTCCGCAGATTGTCCCCCAGAGCCGATGGATGCTGAAGATGTGCTGTTTGTTTTATACACTTCTGGCAGTACGGGTAAACCCAAAGGTGTGGTTCACACTACTGGAGGCTACAACCTTTACAGCCACATGACTACCAAGTGGATATTTGATTTACAAGAAACAGATGTATATTGGTGTACTGCCGACGTAGGTTGGATTACGGGACACAGCTATATCGTATATGGGCCGCTTTCTAATGGTGCAACCACGGTAATGTATGAAGGTGCGCCTCGTAAATCGAATCCCGGCTGTTTCTGGGATGTTGTAGAAAAGTACGGCGTGACAGTATTTTATACGGCACCTACGGCAATTCGAGCCTTTATAAAAATGGGCGACGAACACCCCAAAGCACGGGATTTATCATCTTTGCGATTGTTGGGAACTGTGGGAGAACCAATTAATCCGGAAGCTTGGATGTGGTATCACCAGGTAATCGGCGCAGAAAAATGTCCGATTGTAGATACATGGTGGCAAACAGAAACCGGCGGCGTGATGATTACACCTTTACCAGGTGCTATTCCTACCAAACCCGGTTCCGCAACTCGTCCTTTCCCCGGTATTCTTGCAGATATCGTTGACTTGGACGGTAATACAGTTGAAGATAACGAAGGTGGATATCTCGTAGTTCGTCATCCCTGGCCCGGTATGATGAGAACAGTATACGGCGATCCAGACCGCTTCCGCCGTACCTATTGGGAACATATTGCCCCTAAAGACGGTAAATATCTTTACTTTGCTGGTGATGGTGCGAGGAAAGATGAAGACGGTTACTTCTGGGTAATGGGACGGGTAGACGACGTATTGAATATATCCGGACATCGCCTCGGTACTATGGAAGTTGAATCTGCCCTTGTGTCCCATCCTAGGGTCGCTGAAGCCGCTGTCGTTGGTAAACCCGATGAAGTTAAGGGAGAAGAAATTGTTGCTTTTGTGACTTTAGAAGGTGGAAATGAAGGCAGCGAAGAGTTGAATAAAGAACTCAAAAAGCACGTAGTCGGTGAAATCGGTGCGATCGCCCGCCCTGGTGAAATCCGTTTTACAGACGCTTTACCAAAAACCCGTTCCGGTAAGATTATGCGGCGCTTATTAAGAAATCTTGCGGCAGGGCAAGAGGTGTCTGGCGATACTTCTACTTTGGAAGATAAAAGCGTGTTAGATAAGTTGCGAGAAGGCACTTAGAATTTTAGATTTTAAATTGATTTCTTATAGGGTAGGCATTCTTGTCTGCCCTTATTTAATGGAAAAGTAATTTGATGAAGGAGCAATTTTTTATTGAAAGGGAAACTGCCAGAGTAATGTTTCACTTAAATGATATACACGGGTAATATGGCAAGGCTCTGAAAATACAGCGTGGGCTAGTGGATGGACGTTGGATATTCCTACTCATGTGATACCATTTGATTTACGTATAATAAGCTCTTGTTTTGTTTTGTCTGTAAAAAAAAAATTGATGTTGATAATTTGGAAGATATCAAATACATCCACAATGGTTGTGTTGACATTTTTAACATAGAAAGATTTCAATAGTTTCTTAATGCAGACTGAGAAATAAATTTGGGCAAAGTAACGCAGAGTTTTTTGGTATCATATATAGTCCTAGCTAAATTAGAAATAATATCAGTTGTAAAGGGAGATTAAAAAACAATGGCAAATGAACTAGAACAATCAGTAAAAGATATTTTCGTGGCTTTAATGACAGAAGCTCATTCTGATGATGGAGCTATTTTTAACGTCCTATTTTTAGATGATTTGCCACATGTTGACTGCGTTGTCGAATTAATCGGACAAAAAGATTTTCTTCCTTTTTGCTACGTACAGTTGAAAAGTACAAAAACAGGATATACAAAAAAAGATAAACGTTTGAAAGTTAAATTTCCTGAAGAATCGATCACTGGTTTGTCGTCATATCCCGCACCCACTTACATTGTAGGAATTGATGAGAAAGACGAAACTGGCTACCTTGTTTCTGCAAATGGTGACGATAACGGTTCTTTTGCAAGCATTCCTACAGATTTTCCCATTAATAAACCGAATCGTGGCACTCTTTGGAATGAAGTCAATGATTTTTGGTATAAAGCTAGAAAAATTAAATTTAATTCCAAGTTTGTTGAAACTGAGGAAGAGTAATTGTAGTTAGGAATTATGAATTAGGAGTTAATAGTCAAAATTATTATAGGATAGGAGTTGAAACTGTCTGAAATATGTGTTTAATTTCCACCGTGCTGTAGTACTAATATTTAACTACTAGCTACACTTTCACTTCTTTAAGACAGTTACTTGATACCATCTACAAGCTATCAGGGTGAATATTTAATTCCCTTCATTTATCTGCCAATTTTTGCGCTTTTTCTTCAGCTTCTTTTCTTGCGGCAGATTCCTCTAGTCTAGATCGTTTTAATCGGCTTGTGTAATTAAACTTTGATTATCTACAGGCTCTGCGTGAAAATTAATAATGATAACTGGTTACTGGTTACTGACTCAAAATCTTAACGCACATAAGAAGCACCATTAATATCAATTGTCGTACCAGTTGCATGTGGTGCTAAACCAGATGCTAAAAAAGCAATTACATTTGCAACATCTTTGGGAGGAGCAATTTTACCCAAGGGAATATCTTTAGTTACAAAATCTTCTCCGTAATCTTGAATAAATTTCTCTGCCATTTCGGTACGAACAAAACCCGGTGCTACACTATAAGCTAAAATACCATCTTTACCAAAGCCCCTCGCAATACTCCGAGTTAAAGCAACAACACCACCTTTGGAAGCAGCATAGTGCATATACTCCGGTGTATCACCTCGAAATGCCGCACGACTGGCAATATTAATAATTATCCCACCGTTACGAGTTTTAAAATGCCCAATAGCTTCTCTACATAAATCGGCAACAGCTATCAAATTTAACTGTAAAGTATTTTTCCAAGCTGATGTCCAAATATCAATTTCGGATTCGATTCCCGCTAATGGCATTATTCCAGCATTATTAATTAAAACATCAATATGCCCGGTACAAAATAAAGCATCTTGCCACAATTTTACAGATGTATTTTCTATAGACAAATCTGCTTGTAACAAATGAACGCGATTACTTTCAATACTTTCTGCAACCCCTCGTGCTTTTTCTAAATTCTTTCCATAGTGCAAAATTACCTCAGCGCCAGCTTTTGCCAAAGTTTTTACAGTTACCGCACCGATGCCGGATGAAGCTCCTGTAACTAAAACGACTTTTCCGCTTAAATCAATCATATAAAAGTTTGGCTAGGTTATAAAATTATTTGTTGAGGAAGGGAATCTTAAATATTACACCAGTTTCAGAAACCCGGTTTCTTTGTAATTTAGCAATGACATGATAATACTTTCACGACAAGAAACCGGGTTTCTTTAGGCTTAATAAGAATGGTACAAGAAATCAGGAATAGGAAATTGAATTTATACAAAAATTTCATCACCTTAAGAGTATCCCACTGTACTCGACAAATATATAAATGCAGTTTAATCAATTAGCAAGGAAATATTGATTTATTTAGCTTTTATGATTACTGCTTTCAACAAAAATATTCTTCCCATAATTGTTTTATCAACTTGCTTCATCGCAAATCAAACCGCTTTTGCAGCAAAATCTAGTAGCGAATATAGATTATTAGGACTTCAATACCGTCAACAAGGAAAGTACAATCAAGCAATAGCCGCTATGAAAAAGTCGGTAGAATTAGAACCTGAAAATATTCCCGGAAGAGTTAATTTAGGTTGGACTTTTCATTTAGCAGGTAAACAAGCAGAGGCAGCACAATCTTTAAACCAAGCTATTTATCAAAAACCTTCATTTGTTCCAGCTTATAATGCTTTAGGGATTGTTTATTTAGTCGATGGCAATTTACCGGCAGCAGTATTAGTTCATACCTGGGCAGCATTTCTCAAACCAGAAAATGAAATTGCATTTTACAACTTGAGTTTGGCTTTACATCAACTAGAAATTTATCCCTTAGCTATTAAAACAGCTAACCGTGCTGCAATTTTAGAACCAAATAATCCCCATCCTTTAGTTGCTGCTGCAATTTCTTATTGGGATAACGGCGATAAAACTCTTGCTCGTCAAGTTTATCGTCGAGCTATTAACTTAGATGCCAGATATACTCAAATTACTTTTCTAAATCATCTTCAAAAAGCAGCTTTTACTCAACAGCAAATTAATAAAATTAGAAAAATATTGTCTAATTTAAAATCTTGAAAAATAAATATAGTTTGATTTGATGAAACTAAGATAAATTCGCAACAGCCCTATTTAATAACTTCGAGAAAAGTTGGCGATCGCGATCTGAAAAACCCTGCATTGTTTCTTCTCGAATCTCCTCAACAATAGGAGGTAAAACCTTTTCGAGTTCTTTACCATCATCTGTCAACCATATCCGCCAAACTCGTCTATCCTGTAAATTTCGCTCCCGACGTACCAAACCTCTTTCTTCCATTCTATCAATAACACCAGTTAAAGTACCGCCAACTTGTTTAAGCTTTTCCCCAATACTAGAAGTAGGTAAACCATCCTCTTCCCACAAACAGCACAACACAATCCAATGAAAAGGAGTTAACTTCAAATGTTCGAGATGTTCGTTAAACCTACGCGATAACAATTGTGCTAGTAGCTTAATTTTATAGTCAATACTGTAAGGTGCCCGTTGTTGTTTAGCCGAATCTGATATTTGAACCATTGATGTAAATTACTTAGCGCTCGTAAGATTAGATTAGCATCATATGTAGTTGAATCTTAATTTGATTTTAAATAACTTATTTCTGATTAATATTCTAAGCTGGGTTCTGGATTCAGCCTAATCGACAGCAAAAATCAAATAAAAAAACAATTCAAAATATTTTTTCAATCAACAATCAACCATTAATCATCACTCACCCCAACTCGCTTCAAAACCTCCATCGGCTGACAATCCTTCAACACTCGCATTTGCTCTTGATTTCTCACCAATAAAGCACCAGAAAAACCTAAAGAATTAACAGAGATAGAATCAAAATGTTCTTGCGAACGCGGTACAATAAACATCCATTCTCTAGTAGCTAAAAAGTTATAAGCGATAGAATCATGATTTTCTGTATCTTGATTCAATAAACCAACAGCTTTCAGTATTTTATAGTAAAGTTCTAAAGTAGTGTGAGCAGCATCATTAATAGAATTAATTAAGTTAGCATCAAACCGACAAAAACCGTGAACAAAAGGTAAATCTGGAATTATTCCTACTTCAGTTTCAAATACAGCCGATGCAAACAAAGGTGCAATTGGAATAGATTCAGTTTGATTGGGTGCAAGTGGAGTCGGAACAAGTTGTAAATGCTTGTGTCGTTGAGAAGCACCAGCAATTTTTCCGCCGTTATAAAATGCTAAACCGTCAATTTCAGCTAAACAAGCCCACATTGCTTGAAAATCTTGCCAATTAAGCAAACTTTCCTGTTCTTCAAATTCGCGAGTTACAATTAGCAGATGGTTATCGACAACATTAAATTTATTCAACAAACATAAATGGGTTTGAGAAATATCGCTCACAAATAAATCTTGTTCGTAAGGAAGAAAAGGATTGAAATCCTTACCCTTTTTAGCAGCTTTATCCTGCTTCTTTTTCGCTTCGTCTTTGCGAGTTAAATTAGCTAAAATTCTAACTAAAAAATTAACTCCATTCTGTTCTATAAATTCATAATCAGTAGCTATAGACTGCAAAGCACCACATTCAAGCCCGTATTGAGTTTGTTCTTGAATTCTCCTCCATAGGGTACCGGGTTTTAATAATATTTCCCGATTAATTGATTGCTTCTCTGACATGTTTTTTTATTTTATAAGAGATAAAATAAATCTTTGACTATACAATTTTACATGAATTGTAATCATTTAATTGGGATTAAAAAAAAACCGCCGAGAACGCAGTCAAGGCTGAGAGCATGGGCGGAAAAGTGTTTAGTTGTATCTTGCACTTATTAATCCCCCCTAGCCCCCCTTGAAAAGGGGGGGAATGGGAATCAAAGTTCCCAATTCACCGGGGGATTTAGGGCGACTCAAAAGTTTCGAGTATCATTTATAGCTTTCAAAACATCCTTTGAGGCAAAAGAAGAGAGAGGAAGTTTAAATAATTGCGATACCTTCTGGAAACGAGATGATACCCATCTAAAAACCCGGTTTTTCAAAAAACCGGGTTTATAAAAGCAGCAATTATAAGAATTCATCTTCTTGATTACAATTGCTTTTTTAACGATTCTAAAGAAGCCCAACGGCTATCAATTGGTTTATCTTCCGGTTTAGCATCTCGATTATGTTCAATTCCCGGACAATCTTTGTCGCATAATTGACGTTGGGGAATCTCCAAACACATTTGCTCGTATAACCATACGCTGGGATGAAAGTATCCATATGGCGATAAAGTTTCTACCAATTCATCTAAAGCCACTTCTCTTTCTGCTAAAAATTCTTCTTCTTCCTGGGCATTTTCTTCTAACCAAATTATTTCTGAAGTATTAACCAAAACGCGATGATTGTACTGTTGCAAACAACGATTGCAGGTTAAAGTCATTATTGTTTCAGCTTTTGCGGTTACTTCTAAAAAATTACCGCGATGTTCTACGCGCAGATTGCCGCGAACTGGTGTTAAAGTTTCTAATTCCGGTAAGAATTCTTTTACTTCTATATCTTCTATCGGTTTTGACGCTTGAGCAAGCTGGGGAATATAAATTGCGTCCATACTATTCACCGTTTATTTAAAATAATGCTTTTGGAAAGAAGGTTTGGGAATATATATCCCAAACCTCAGCTTTCACTTAGGGAGATCCAAAAAATAAATTATCCCACCGTTTAACAAATATTCCGGACAAAAGCCAGACGTATAATGGTGTTGCCCCCGAAGGGCAACACCGACGGTGGGATAATTTATTACTTGTAAGTGCCTTACCATGAAAAAGGACGTACAACCAGATGGCGATGTGGTTCCTTACCTTGGCTGAAGCTTTCTAAATCTTCAAAGCCCTTTAATAAAGTGTGGACTTGACGACGTTCGGCTGAACTGAGGGATTTTACCTCCACTTGTTGTCCGGTATTGCGGACTCTATCAACTACTTCTTCTATCATGTTGCGAATTTCGGCTAACCTGCGAACGCGATAGCCGTTTAATTCTACTGTATAGGATGCTTGCTCATTGGATTCTTGATTTAAGTTAAGAATCGAATTTGCTAGATACTGCATTGCATCTAGCGCTTTACCATCGCGTCCAATCAAGATTTGGATTTGATTTTCGGTTAAATTGGATTCCTCAATTGTCAACCAATAGCTGTTAAGAGAAAGTGGATCTCTTTCTCCCAAGGTGTTTTCCTCTTTATCGCCTTTAATCTCCACAGAGAACCCAGATAATTGCAGCAGTTCCTGTAACCACTGCTCGCCACGTTGCATCCGAGTATCGCTCATCATCAGCTTGTTGCTTTCTTTTTATTACTTTTTGGTTCAAACGGTAGTGCTTTTGCTTCTGCGTTTAAAATTTCTTTTTCCTGTGCATCCACAATCTTTTGCACTTCTTCTGGTAAAGGTTCCTTGGAAAGGATGTAGGTTTGTAGGGTTTGGAAAATGTTACCAATTACCATATACATTAATACCCCAGCAGGCAAAGGGAAGAATAAAAACATCCCAGAAAATAGAACAGGAGTAATTTTATTTACTGTATCCTGCTGTGAATTACCTCCACCTGCATTGCCTTGGGTGTTAAGTAATTGGCTTATATAAAGGGAAACGCCGAATAGTCCAATCATTGAGACAATATCCCAATGGATTGTACCATCGTCATCGAATGCACCAACTCTACCCAAAGCGTCAATAAACAAAAATCCGGTGTCTGCTGCCAATCCGGGAATATTCCCTTGGATGGTTACATCTCCCGGTTGTAGTGCTTCTATATTACCTTCGGAATCAACACTTATCCTTTCTGCCCCTTTAGTTATTTTCCACTGAGGAAGTAACTTGGTTTGATTATCTGGATGTTGCTCTAATATCTCTTCAAACGGCTTACCATCAACCGTCTGATATTGCAGCTTGGTGTGTTCTCCTACAGCCAGCTTGTTTCCTCCCGGAAGAATCGCAGCGACTTTAATGCGATTCCCTTCATCAACATAAATGCTGGAAGGTTTTGTAGCGAATGCAGCTGGTTGAATTCGTTCGATTTGTTCGCTAGGCAAAATTTGTAAGTTAACGTTGTAGTTCGCAGTAGCGAAAGGCGAACCCCGCAATGTTGCGAAAAGTGCTAACAGTACGGGCATTTGCAAAATCAAAGGAGCGCAACCAGCCAGTGGATTGCCGAATTCCTTCTGAACGCTCATCATCTCTTCTTGCTGCTTCTGGGGATCGTCTTTATATTTTTCTTTGACTTCCGCCATCCGCTTCTGCATCACCGGCTGTACAATCTTCATCTTCCGCATATTGCGTATTGAGCCAGCACTCAAAGGATAAAGTGAGAAGCGGATGATTAACGTTAAAGCAATAATCGCCAATCCATAACTCGGCACAATGCTATAGAACAAGTCTATGATTGGCAGCATTACATTGTTCGAGAGGAACCCAATACCAAAGTCCATTATTTTGACTTCAACCCTATAGACACTAAATTAACTGAATCTAATTTATCGAAATCCCTATCAAAAATGCGACTAGCTATCCTACGGATAGCCGCACATTTTCAAATACCGATAGTGGAATCGGTGAAATACATAGAGATAGCACCAATTCAAAACTAAAAATTAAAAATAATTTTTAAATTTGTATTTTATATTTTGAATTGATTCATCGCGGTCAAAAATCTGCAATTGAAGCAAGTACCACGGGATAACTTACTGTTTCACAGCATCCGCAAATTTGGGATTTCTAGCAGCTACCTGTTGAGAAATATACTTGTAACTTTCCCGGAACATAGGAACCGCTCTTAATTCTAAACGACTACCATCTCTAAGGGTTAATACCATATCACCCCATAAGCCAATACCACGGGGAACCTTAGCTATCTTTACTATTTCCGAATAAATTATGTCCGAACGATCGCGTCCCATCCAACCACCAGTTACAGATATACGTCTATCGGAGATACGGTAACGCAGCCATAGCGCCCTAACAGCAGCACCAACGGCTAAAGGTAAACCAACAATAGTAAGACCAATCAGTATACCGATAATTAAATCCCCAATATGAGGACCACCTTCATAGTAAACTTCTTCACGAATGCCCATTAATGACCTCGGCTTTTACCAACAACTGCTTTAATTCTTGCAGAAATTGTTTGCTTCCGCACTCTTGTTGTGCGGCTGTTGGTTTTACAACTACTACTAATCGCCATTCTGGGGCTAATTTAGGTAATAATTCATATAAAGCAGCTGCAATTTGCCGTTTCAATCGATTGCGAATTACAGCTTTTTTGCTAACTTTGGTGCTAATAGATATACCAATTCGCGGTGGAGTAGCACTTACTGGCTTCTTTTCTTGGTCATTTTCGTCGGGAGTATCCGAAGAAGGTAACCCACCATTACGCGGTTTTAATGCTCTAAGAGTCATGTACGAACCATGACAGCGAAATCCTTCTCGGAAAACTGCCCTAAAATCGTGTCGGGACTTGAGTCGATTTGCAGACGGCAAAGCCAATGTCAAATACTCACTACACGCTACGCATATACCTCTTAAACGCTCAAACGATGACGACCTTTCTTTCTTCTAGCTCGAATCACGTTTCTACCATCCGGAGTCCGCATTCTTGCACGAAAACCAGATGTTCTTTTTCTCTTACGGCTAGTGCCGCCTAACGTTCTTTTCATAAATTTTCCTTCCTGGCGACTCAATAAAAAATTACAATCCGTTATTATACCATCGAATTTTTAAAAGGTAAATATTTTGAGGTCATCGGTAATAGGTAATGGTAGAAATAAATAAAAATTACCAATTACCAATTACCAATTCCCGAATCTTAGTTAATGCCGATAATCCAAGTTCCGACATAGCGGGTTAACGCTGTTTTATCACCAGGGGATTGAATTAAACAATTGAAGTAGAAGGTTCCCGGAAAATCTGGGTTTTCTACGTTGGATAAAATCAACTCGACGTACTTTCCTGCGGGAATGGGTGTTTCGGGAATAATTTCAATCACGTTCCCTTTTTTATCCCATTTAACTTCTGATACCTTTACTTTTTTACCTTTACCGCGCCCTACTTTGATTTCAACTTCGTCAGTATCGAATTCTCCGTCGTAATAATCTGGGTAACCAATAACAAACTTTTCAGCTGCCATTTTCATTTTTTTACCAGAAATTCTTAAGCGGTATCTATCCCAGTCGCGAGTTTGCCCGCCAAAGTCTAATCGGTATGATAGCTGATTTTCGCTTTTGACACCGCTAAACAAAGTTAATCCTGGTAAACCTTGTGCGGTGGTGATAGCTGGCATTCCTGCGAGCAAAAAGCCACTTACGGCTACAGCAGAAAGTAAACGTCGCATAGTAATCACTCCTCTGGCAAAATTATTGTATGAAGGCAGTACGAAGTTAACGCTCGTAACTAAACTTTACTACTGAATCCCAAATACTGGACGTAACTCCCTTACAAAAAGTGTCTACATAAGTGTTTACACCCATTTTTAAGTAATTATTTTGTTGCCAAAATACTCAGAAAGGCGGGCGATCGCGTACAAACTTTAATGTGAGGTTAAAAATCCCTAAAAGTGTCACACAAAGGGAGTAATGTAGTAAGAGCATGTACAATAATGCATTTTGCATTCCCTACAACAAATAATTTGTTAATTGTGTAAGTTTTCTTAAATGCACACAAGCTTTTACTAATTAGTTAAAAAGAAACATAATTTTTCCTTTATAGGTTCTTAACTAAGCTTTAAGACTAATTGCGATGTGATGAAAATTTGATAGTGTTTCTAAATATGTATAACTGTTTCGATAATGAAGTATTTCGTAAAAAAAATTGAAATATTAAACTCTACAATTATCAACAAAATTACGCTATCTTCAGAAAGACAAGTTTTGTTAGATAGGACTGATTTAACAACATGATTGCTACTTATTTGCTTGTTTGTGGGATTAAAATTAAAAGCACGCAAGAATATATTTAAATTATTATTAAAATAATATTAAGTAATCGCAGTTTTTACTAATCATAGACACTAGTATAGGGAACTAAAATTTTTGATAGGCAAACAAGTAAAATTTTGATTGTTCAATCCCGAAAAAAAGTTAAAGATAGGACTGCAAAATTTGGGAATCGACTTAGGATGAACAGTAACTAAGTCTAACGATCGGGCTTCAAAGGTCAAAAATAAAGGCTTTATCGGTTTTCGTCGCTAAATGTAATCCTAGTCCTAACTCCCAAACCTCTTAGTTCCCAACAATAAGCAATCGCAGTGGATAAGCTACCAGTAAGTTTATCGTTCTACTTAAAGATATTTTCACTGTTTCTACAAAAAACTAACGATTAGGAGAATTCATGAGAATCGCAGTTGCGAAAGAAATAGAAGCTAGCGAGCGTCGTGTAGCATTAATTCCAGATGTTGTTTCAAAGTTGGTGAAACAAGGCTTTGAAATATGGATAGAATCCGGTGCTGGAGAAAAAGCATTATTCAACGATTCTGATTATGAAACGGCAGGAGCAACAGTTATTTCTGATACTGCAAAATTATGGGGTGAAGCAGATATTTTGCTCAAAGTCAGTCCCCCAAAACAACGAGAAGATGGCGGCACAGAAGTTGATTTATTAAAGGAAGGAAGCGTATTTATCGGATTTCTTAATCCTTTAGCCAATCCATCGGTTGCCGAGCAACTAGCGCAACGCAAAGTAACTGCTTTCAGCATGGAAATGATTCCTCGCACCACTAGGGCGCAAAGTATGGATGCTTTATCTTCCCAAGCTTCCATTGCCGGTTACAAATCGGTATTAATCGCCGCCGAAGCACTACCAAAATATTTCCCAATGCTGACAACAGCAGCCGGTACAATTGCTCCTGCGAAAGTGTTTGTTATGGGTGCGGGTGTAGCTGGTTTACAAGCAATCGCCACTGCAAGACGTTTGGGAGCAATGGTAGAAGCTTTTGATATTCGCCCTGCTGTTAAAGAAGAAGTACAAAGTTTGGGTGCGAAATTCGTTGAAGTTAAATTAGACGAAGAAACAGCTACAGCTGGTGGTTATGCTAAAGAGATTTCTGAAGAGAGTAAGAGGAAAACTCAAGAAGCTGTTAACGACCGCGTTAAAAATGCTGATGTAGTAATTACAACTGCTCAAGTTCCGGGTAGAAAAGCGCCTCGATTGGTTACAGAAGCAATGATTGCCGAAATGAAACCCGGTGCGGTAATCGTCGATTTAGCGGCAGACCAAGGCGGTAATGCAGCTTATACAGAGCCTGGTGGCAATGTGGTTAAAAACGGCGTGACAATTATTGGACCAGTCAACTTACCATCATCTGTACCAGTTCACGCCAGTCAGTTGTATTCTAAGAATCTTGTATCATTGATGAAATTACTGGCAAAAGACAACGCTTTGAATTTAGATTTTGAAGACGATATTGTCAATGCTGCTTGCATCACCCACGACGGTGAAATTCGCAATCAACGAGTCAAAGACGCTTTACAAGCTTTGACAGTTAACAGTTAACAGTGAACAGTGAACAGTGAACAGTTAACAGTGAACAGTGAACAGTGAACAGTTAACAGTTAACAGTGAACAGTTAACAGTGAACAGTGAATAGTTCACAGTTTGCTGTTACCAGTAAAAATCATGTTGGTAATTGATTGCTGAGTTGGAAATATCAGTTTTGATTCAGGAATAAGTATTTATGTTTTAAGTAATTCGGAATTATCATAACGATTAACTGATAACTGATAACTGTTCACTGATAACTGATAACTGATAACTGTTCACTGATAACTGTTCACTGATAACTGATTTTTATAGGAGTTTTTTTGAGATGACAGAAGCATTAATTGCTGCTTTGTTTGTGTTTGTGTTGGCTTCTTTTACCGGTTTTGAAGTTATTAATAAAGTACCGCCAACTTTGCATACGCCTTTAATGTCTGGTTCTAATGCAATTTCTGGAATTGCCGTACTTGGTGCTATTGTTGCTGCTGGTGCGAAGGAATCAAGTTTATCGGTAACTCTTGGTTTGATTGCCGTAACTCTTGCAACTATTAATGTTGTCGGTGGTTTTTTAGTTACCGATAGAATGCTGCAAATGTTTAAGAAGAAAGCAAGTTAGAAGTTGGTTTTTAGTGGTTAGTTGTTAGTGGCTAATAAACAATTTTGAAAAAATATATTGTAGTGGGAGCATCTTGGTATCTAGATATACAAGGTAGAAATGCTTCTTTAAAAATTAGCAACTATCAACTAACTACTAACCACTATCAACTATCAATTATCAATCATCAACCATCAAATTTTATGAGCGATTTTCTGCCAACTGGAATTCAGATAGCGTATTTAGTTGCCGCGTCTTTGTTTATTTTAGGTTTAAAGAAGTTAGGTTCTCCTGCTACCGCGCGAAACGGTAATGTAATGGCTGCCGTGGGAATGTTGTTGGCAATTGTCGCAACTCTCTTAAATCAGCAGGTGTTGAATTATCAAATGATTCTGCTGGGTTTGGCAATTGGCTCCGCTATTGGTGCCATCGCTGCTTATGCGGTGCAGATGACGCAAATGCCCCAAATGGTAGGTTTACTTAATGGTTTGGGGGGTTCTGCTTCTGCTTTAGTGGCAGTAGCAGAGTTTTGGCGGTTACTGGAATCAAATCAGCCTATTGGTTTAGATGTAAATATTTCGATGCTGCTAGATGTATTTATCGGCGGTATCACTTTTACAGGTAGTGCGATAGCTTTTGCTAAGTTACAAGGTATTCTCAAAGGTTCGCCGATTACTTATCCTTTGCAGCAGCCTTTTAATATTTTGCTGCTGGTTGCTTATGTTGTCGGTAGTGGTTTTTTAATTGTAAATCCCTATAATTTACCGGTATTTTTAGGGGTAGTAGGCGTTTCATTACTATTAGGTGTATTGTTCGTTATCCCTATCGGTGGTGGCGATATGCCGGTGGTAATTTCTTTGTTGAACTCGCTTTCTGGTTTAGCTGCTGCCGCTGCCGGTTTTGTGGTGATGAACAATATGTTAATCATTGCCGGTGCTTTGGTGGGAGCAAGTGGTTTGATTCTTACGCAAATTATGTGTAAGGCTATGAACCGTTCTTTATTCAGTGTCTTATTCGGTGCTTTTGGTGGAGAAGTTGCTGGTGGTGCTGGTGGTGGCAGCGATACTGGAGGAACAGTTCGCAGCGTCGATCCAGAAGAATGCGCGATGATGTTGGGTTATGCTCGTTCGGTAGTAATTGTTCCCGGTTACGGTATGGCAGTTGCTCAAGCACAGCACGGAGTTCGCGAACTCGCAGATCAATTAGAACGTATGGGTGTAGATGTAAAGTATGCAATTCACCCAGTAGCTGGAAGAATGCCGGGGCACATGAATGTATTGCTGGCTGAAGCTAACGTACCTTACGAACAGCTTCACGATATGGAAGATGTCAATCCTCAATTTGAGCAAACTGATGTAGCTTTAATCATTGGGGCTAATGATGTGGTTAATCCAGCAGCAAGAAGCGATAAAAATAGTCCTATTTATGGAATGCCCATTTTAGAAGTGGATAGGGCAAAGCAAGCGATTGTAATTAAGCGCGGTATGAGCAAAGGTTTTGCTGGTGTTGATAATGGCTTGTTCTACAAAGACAAAACTTCCATGCTTTTTGGTAGTGCTAAAGACATGGTAGGTAAGTTAGTGGGTGAAGTGAAGCAATTGTAAAATTAATTCTCTAATTCACAACATTCTTAATTATTTAATAACCCGGTTTTTTTTTCAACCGGGTTTATTTTTATTACTATTTGTTTTAAATTTTATACATCAGATTACAAAACATATTTAATTGTATAGTCAATATCTACAAATAATGAAATTTATATTTACATTACATAAAGTTTCTGGGGATATATAACTGATACTATAGAGTTAATTTATACTAATCTATATAAGGACTACGATACCTATAAGTAAAATTCAGTATGCAGGAAAGATAACTTAGATTGTTCTCAAATTTTATTTTGTAGTACAAAAATGCATCCTAAAAATTAAATGACTTAAGTTTTGTAAGTCACAATTGTTTTCTTGACTTAGCTAACGGCTAGTTTATTTGTCAGCAGTAATGTATGAATTCACATTTATGCTCGGCATTTAGCTTTCAGGTTTTAGCAATTCTGTCTAAAAAAACTATCAATATCGCTAAAACGTTCTTCTTGTGGAAAACGAAGAACGTGGTTTTCGTGTATGAAATTTTCGGAGTTTAGTTTGTTGGAGTTTTAGGAGTAATTATTACTTTTCAAAGTAAATCAAAATCATGTTGCAGCGAAAGTACGGAGAAATAATTGATAGGCAAAACGTAGAAGAATTAATATTTGGAATTATCAATAATGAAGATAATTCTAGTAATGCATTAGTTCTTTACGGACAACCGGGAATTGGAAAATCAAGTATTTCTAAGTCTTTATGCACAAGGGTAACACAACATTACTCAAATAGCACAGTTGTTTTTCTTCGAGAAAAACATTTTAACAGTTATGTAATATCGAATCCAGTTAACGCAATTTTACTTAAGTTGCGAAATAAGTTGCTCAAAGAGAATTCTGATTTTAGTTGCTTTGATATTGCTTACTTGTTGTACGGAGCTTTAGCGAATAATTCGACAGGTGTGGACTTATCCACAAAAGTTATTCGGAAAAGTCAGATTTTGCAAATTATTGAAATAGTCAAGAAAGGATTATACCAATTTCCTTTATTATTGGAAGCTACCAAATGTTTAGGTAATTATCAAACTCAACATCAATGGGAAGCAGAATTTGATGGTAATAAAATATATGCTGGCTTGAACTGGTTTTTTATCCAGCAAAACCAAGAAATACGTCAGTGGTGGAAGCTCAAAGGTAGACACAATTTACGAGAGTTGAAAGATTGTGCCAGCCTTACAGATATTCTGGAATTACTACCTTTATTTCTAGCACGAGATTTACAGCTACATTTTCAAAATACTGGGAAAAAAGCAGTAGTATTCATCGAAAACTATGAATATTTAAATGCTTACCAAGAAAACAGCAACTGGTTGAAGGATATAATTCAACTCCACCCTTCTATATTGTGGGTAATTTTTGCAGAAAAAACGGTTGATGCAACAACTAATACCCAAAATATTCCGATACCAAATTTGACTAATGCCGAATCGCAAGTAATTATACAAAAACTCGGCGTTGATAATCACGAGATTGCACAAAAAATTATTCAAGCATCTGAAGGTATTCCTTTGTATTTGCACTTAGGAGTAGAAACTTATCTGAATTTAACAACGCAAAAAGACGCACAAGTTCAAGATATTGCTAGCAATATTTCCGATATTCTACCCAAACTCAATGCAGCTTGGGATTGGTATGAGCGAAGAATCTGGCAAATTTTATCTAACTGTCTTACTTGGGATGAAGTGCTATTTGCAAAATTAATGAGTCAATTTGATATTGGTAGCTGTGATTGGATATGTGATTGTTGGGAAAAACTGCTTCATGAAGTTATTAAATCTCCTTTTGTACAATCAAATCCAGAAGGATGGAGCCTACACCCAATTGTGGGAGAATATTTGCACAGAAATCAACCAGCTAATTTACAGCAATCTGTTAATAATTGGTTGTTTGAATATTATCAAGCACAATATCAACAATCTGAATTACAGCTTAGTGCCTTAATTAAGTTGCTTGAATACGGTTTAAAAAGTAGACAGCAGCAGAAAGTTGTTAGCTGGTTTTTGGAAAAAGTGGAATTACAGCAGAAAGCAGGTAAACATGATTTGACTGTTTTTGCCCTGAAAATTTTGCTCGGATATCAAAACAATGCTTTGGCTTTTAGTTTACTAGGAAAATCTCTTTACGCTTTAGGAGATTATCAACAAGCTGTGACTGCGCTACAGACAGCACAAAAATTGTGGGAAGCAGAAAATCTTCAATATAGTCTCCCATTCTCAAATTTACAATTCCAGCTTGCAGCTTGTTATCTAAAACTTCAACGCACTTCAGATGCTAATCATGGTGCCAAAAAGGCTTTAATTATCCGCACCACTCAACTAAATCAAAATTCTCTTGAAATAGCAGAAGTATTAAATCTTCAGGCTCTGATTGCTGTGATTGAGGGATGTCATGCACAAGCATTGAAGTTTACTCAACGAGCTTTACAAATATTTGAATCCCACCAAAATGTTGAAATTCAACTTGCTCAAACAAAGTTTACACTCGGCTGGTTAAACGCCATCGCTCAAAATTATGATGCAGCGCAAAAGCTTATTAAGCAGGCTTTGAAGGATATAGCTTGTGAAAACCATCCATTAAGCATTTATTGTCACGGAATATTGGGAAAAATTTTCCAAAAAATGGGTTATTTCACATATCAGCAAGCTGATGAACAGTACAATAAAAGCTTAGAAATCGCCGAAATTAACTTTGGCTTGACACACCCTCGAACTCTACAACTAATTACTGTTATAATTAATTTCTCACGCATCCGTGGCGAATACGATACAGTAGACATTCTTGCACAGCGCCGCCATGCCAACATGGAAATTAGTAATTTTGACAAAAACCCTGCTGTTGCTGATAGACTGAATAAAATAGCGTGCTTGCTTCTTCAACAAGGTAAGTATGCTTTTTCAGAACAATTATTACAACAAGCCTTACAAATTAATTGTAAGTATCTGAGCAAACAGCATCCCCAAACCGCTGAAACTTTCCACAACTTAGGAATAATTTACAAAAATCAAAAGCGCTACTACGCCGCAGAAATTTATTTTAAACAAGCGTTGCAAATTCGTTCAAAAACTTTTGGGAAAAAACATCCCATTACCGCTAATAGCATTAATAGTTTGGCAGCCTTGTACTGCTGTATGGAAAAATATCAGCAAGCAGAGCCTCTTCTACAACAAGCATTAGAAATCTGTCGCAACAACTTTGGCGAAATGCATCCCCACACTGCCACTACTCTTAACAATTTAGCGCAAATGTATCAATGTCTCGGACTTAGTAAAAAAGCCGAGCCTATTTTTCACCAAGCCTTAGATATTTGCCAACAAGTTTTAGGGGAAAATCATCCTTACACGAAGATAGTGGAAAGAAATTTAAGTCGATTGCAAGAGACAAATTGAAGAGAGGGGGGAGAAAAAAATAAATTTTGACACGTCATTTTAGATAGAGCAAGAAGGCAGTATTTGTAGCGAAAGTATCTTGGTTGCTAATTGTTTAACTATTACCAATTCCCAATTACCAATTCCCAGTGCCCAATGCCCGATGCCCAATTCCCAATTCCCAATTCCCAATTTTATATATACAAATTTTAAAGACGTAGCAGTGCTACGTCTCTACATTAGCTGTGGTGATTTTTTTGGGAGATAGCGTCAACAATTACTTCAATATAAGATTATCGCTGCTTTGGAGAACTACGACGCATTTCGCGCTTTTCTTTCTCTAAAAGACGGCGATCGCGCCATTCCATCAGAGTAAGATAAATTACACCACCCGTAACAGCTACGAGTAATACTAAGGCAGACAAAGCCAAAATGTTGAGAAATCGACCTTCCATATCGGATACTATAGTCCGTTACGACCCCAAACTACCATTGAAATTGACCAAGTAAAAACTACTAATAGGGAAACCCAGCCTAAAGTCAAGATTGCCATAATACTACTTTTAAACTTCCTGTGTTAACAACTCTATAAATATCATACAATCATCAGTTACTAGTTGAAATGGGTATTGGGATATGGAATTGGTTATTGGGTATGGGGCGTTGTGATGAAAGGAACTTTTAATCCGGACTTAATGGCGGAACGTTTAGAATCTCTCAAGGCTGGAATTGTATCGGCTGTATCGTTTTCTTTGGTATTTATTCTGGCTTCAATTTTTAATCAATTTTTATTAAAAGAGTATTTTAAGCAACTTTATACCAACAGTATAATTACGTTTAATTGGCATTGGTTGATAAGTGCTGGAATTGCCGGTTTTTCTGGCTTTTTGTTTGGTGCTACCTATCGGTATATCATCCGCGAAGACAAAAACCCCCATTTGAAAGAAGGAAGCGTATTTGCTTTTGGATTGGCACGGGGTTTAGCTCAGGTAGATATGGGACTAAATTTTTCGGACTCAGTTTTTCCCTTAACTGTGCTTGCCTCAGAAAGTATTACAGGATTTGCAATAGCAGCCTTTAGTTTAGATTGCGCTATTAAATTTGGTTGGGTGAAGCCTTTTATAGGAAGTAGAGAGTAGAAAGTAAGTAAGTCGGCACAAATAAACCAAGCTACATTACAGAATGTAAATTACCCTCAAACCCTTATTTATATTGCCTTTTGCCTATTGCCTATTGCCTTATCCCA
>JBCBPQ010000093.1:0-24154 GCA_039820645.1 Cyanobacteria bacterium J06633_8
GCAGCCCACCTCTAGCAAGGCAGACTATTTGATTGAATTCCCAGCCGGATTGATAAATTTGAGCAGCTAGTTGTTCTATTTTGTGGTGATAATCTGACCACGAGATATAAAGGTCTGGCATAAGAGAGGTAATTTAAAACTAATGGTAGATGCCAGACCTTTATATCTCGTGGTCAGATTATCACCACAAAATAGAACAACTAGCTGCTCAAATTTATCAATCCGGCTGGGAATTCAATCAAATAGTCTGCCTTGCTAGAGGTGGGCTGCGAGTAGGAGATATTCTCTCCCGTATATACAAGCAGCCGTTAGCTATATTAGCAACATCATCTTACATCGGTGCGGGCAAGCAAGAAAGAGGTCAATTAGCCTTTTCTCAACATTTAACGATGACTGAGGAGTCGTTGGGTTCGCGAATCCTTTTAGTTGACGACTTAGTAGATTCAGGGGTTACGCTCAAAGAGACTATTCCTTGGCTAAAGAAAAATAGCGAAACCACTATAGAAGAAATTCGCTCCGCTGTTATTTGGTATAAAGCTTGTTCGGTAATAGCTCCCGACTACTACGCCGATTACTTACCCGACAATCCTTGGATACATCAACCATTTGAAGGTTATGAATTTACAACTCCAGCCGCACTTGTCGAGAAGGTGAGTCAACCTTGTTGATGTAATAGGAATTGGGAATGGGGCACGGGGGATGGGGCATGGGGAGATGGGGAAATTTTGAATATTATTCCTAATTCCTCACTTCTGACTCCTAACTATTAATTCCTACCTGTACCTATGCCCAATGCCCAATGCCCTATGCCCAATGCCCAATGCCCCATTCTTAATCAAAAATCTAAAATAATACCAGCCACATTGGAAGAGTTAGAAGTAATATTACCGTTCCTGCTGCTACTGTTGTTACAGCTAATTCGCTGTCGAGGTTAAAGGTTTCAGCAATGATTAAGGTGGCGAAAGCAGGAGGCATTGCTGTTTGCAGTAAAATAACTTTCGCCGGAGTTCCTGTTAAGCCTAAAAAGTGTAAAATGCTGCCCAAAATGAGGGGAATCAGCAACATTTTGATGGTAATGCTAATTGTTGCTTGGGGTAAGTTGTGCCAAGAATTCAACTTGCTTAATCGCATTCCCATTAAAATTAACGATAAAGCTACACCACTCCAAGCAAATTTATCTAAAACAAATTCTGCGGAGGGAGGAATTTTTACTTGACGAAACAACAAACCGAATCCAAAACTCCATAAAGCAGGATTAATTAATATCACTTTGCTACTCTGCCACAAACTTGTAGCGCTACCGCCGAAATGCCCAGCAATTAATGCACCCAAACCCCAAGCACCAAACAAAGAACCTAATAAATCGTAAAATAATGCCCAGGCAAAATACTGAGTACCATGTACTGCCAAAGTGATAGGATAACCAAGAAAACCCGTATTTCCTACCATCGCCGATAAAATTAAACTTCCCTGAGTTGGTGATGATAGGACTGTATTTGTAAAATAACTTTGCCATTTTATAACAACGACAGCAAAAAATGCTCCGAGTAACATGGCTGCGTAAGCGATTGCCGGTGCAATCCAAACTGCCCCGGATAGATCGGCTTTGCGTATAAAAGTAACAATTCCTATGGGTACTCCTATCCAAAACAGGTACCAAGCTAAACGGGTTGGAACTGTCGAAGGCAGCCTGCCTCCCAGGAAAAATCCGATTAAGACTGAACCAAAGAGCTTAAAGTATAGTTCTAAAAGGTTTATCAAAAGGTTTTTGCAGGAATTGGATATGTAACCTATTATCTAACAGGTTTCTTGGTCTACAGTCTACAATCTCTAATGATTACTGAACATTCATCAGGAGTTGAGCCTTGAATAATGAGTTTTACGAGGAAGCACAAAACTCAACCCCCTCTGAAATAAGCGAAGATATCCCCCAAGCTTTGCGCGATACTCCTGATGCGGCTCCCAAAGTAGGTTTGTCCTCATCGTTTGTGGCGATCGCCGGAGTAATAGGTTTTGTTCTGCTTGCTGTAATTAGTGGTTTAATATTTTACGTTGCTACCCCCAAAAATACAGCGAAACAGCAACCTTCACCTACGAGTTCGGCTTCTCCGAATACACAAGAAAGTGATTCTGTCAATAAAGAAGCAAAAGATAATGCACTCTTAGGTCATTTAGAATATAAAGAAGCTCCGGAATCAGAAATTGTAGCAGTTAATGCAGGTGGAAGACGGATAAGATTACGAAAATCAGCCGCCCAAAAATTTAATCAGATGGTGAGAGATGCTCAAAAAGCTGGTGTAAGATTAGTACCAATTTCCGGATTTCGCTCAGTTAAAGAACAAGAAAAATTATTTATTAAAGTGGGTGCCCAACGCAATCAAACACCAGCCCAAAGAGCATCAGTCAGCGCTCCTCCCGGACATAGCGAACATCACACGGGTTACGCAGTAGATATTGGTGATGGTGCGGTACCGGCTACGAATTTGAGTACAAAGTTTGCAAAAACCAAAGCATTTAAATGGTTAGAAGCAAACGCTCCTCGTTATAGTTTTGAATTGTCATTTCCCGAAGGTAATCCACAAGGTGTGAGTTACGAGCCTTGGCATTGGCGATTTGTTGGCGATAGAGATAGTTTGGAGACTTTTTATAAGGGTAGGGATATTAAGCCGATTCCGACACCGGAGTATTAGAAAAATATATATAACCTATGTAGAGACGTAGCAGTGCTACGTCTTTTTATCGCGGTTTTCATTTGAATAGAATACATAGAAACCTCACCCCGTCCGTTGGACACCCCTCTCCTTATTAAGGAGAGGGGAAGGGGTGAGGTTTGTCACGCAGCAATCAACTGTGACAATAAACTAAGCCGGTATAACGCCGGTAAATTAAGTAAAAACACCAGCCGATATTTTGACAAATCGCTATTATTATTCACAGGTGCTAAATATGCCTTTATATAAGCGATTGATTATGAATCTCGAACCTGCAAGCGTTATTAATACAATTACTCGTTTTGCTGCTCCTCATGTAATTGATAAAGCTCAACGAAACGAAACTGTAATCAAAATCTTAAAACATTTAAAAATGGACCCAGCACACCCTCCTGAAGATTTATCCGGAGTTTATGCTTACGCTTTGGTGGAATATGCTTTAGAGGAAGAAGGTACAAAACCCGAACCAGTTCTTAATTTGTTCAGAGAGAAACAAATTCGAGATGCTTTTTGGAAAGCTTTTAACGAAAATCCCTCAGACTTTATTAACGATGCAGAAGATTTTCTAGATTGGAATAAATTGGGGGACGATATACGTGAAGCACAAATTAACATCCGTCCTGAGATAGAAAAATTTTATCAACAATTTATTAGCGTTGCCAATCGTACTAGAAAACCCAGTGAAGTAATTAAAGATGCAAACTTTCGCAAACTTCCACAAAAGTCTCCTTACCCTGATGAATTTAAATCATTAATTGAAGAGAAAATTAGATTATTTTACGGACGTGAATTCGTATTTAATGCTTTTAATAAATTTTGCAAAGAGAATAAAAAAGGTTATTTTACAGTAGTTGGAGATGCGGGAATGGGTAAAAGTACCATTGCTGCAAAATACGTTAGTGAAAATCATTCACCTTGTTATTTCAACGTTATTGCTGAAGGACGTAATCGACCGGAACAGTTTCTTAATTGTATTTGTCAGCAGTTAATTGATAAATACAATTTGCAAGATGCAAAAGATACCGATTTATCGACTTTACTTGTAAAAGTCAGTCAAAAGTTATCTAAAGATGAATCCTTAGTAATTGTAGTAGATGCACTCGATGAAGTAGAGCAAGAGCATAGTGCAGCTAATATTTTATATTTACCAGAAAATCTTCCAGAGCGAGTTTATTTTTTCTTAACCAGACGACCTTATACCCAGAATACAAAACGTTTACGTATATCTGTTCCATCTCAGGAATTGGATTTAAACAAGATGGAATATCACAAGTTGAATATAGAAGATATTAAAGGTTATATTCGCTTATTCCTTAATGATGACCAGTATAAAGATGCTTTGAGAAAATGGATTGATGAGCGTAATATCAATGCTAATAAATTTATTGAGCAGGTAGCAGAAAAAAGTGAAAACAATTTCATGTACCTGCGCTATGTGTTACCGGAAATTGCACGGGGTATATATAATGATTTGACTTTACAGCAGTTACCTTCAGGGCTAGAAAATTATTATCAAACCCATTGGTTCAGAATGGGAATGGATGATAGACCTAAAGCATTGAAGGTAAAAATATTATTCGTTTTAGTTGAAGTTGTTACGGCAATTCCCTGTGAAATGATTGCTGATATTCTCAAAGAAGATGAATATGAAGTGGAATTGGTTTTAGATGAATGGGTTGAATATTTGAAGCGGCAAAAAATTGAAGGAGAAACTTGTTATGGTATTTATCATAAAAGTTTTCTTGATTTTCTCAAAAGCAAACGTGCTTTGAATTCATCACGCAAGTTATTTAAAGAGGTGAATCAATCCATTGCTGATTACTACCTGGATGAGGAAGGAGATAATATCGGATGAAAACTGCTGTAAAAAGAGTAAAAACTCCTGCTTTTCAACGAGCTAGATTAAGTAGTCTAACTGATAATTTAGTTAAATCTGGTAATCTAGAAAAGTATTACAATCTTCTAGCTGATTTTAATTTTATCTCTGAAAAGATTAACTATCCAGGGTTTGGAGTACAAGCACTAATTGAAGATTACGATTTAATTGAGAAAAACTTAATTGATTACCAAGAATTATTAAATCATCCAGAATATAACCCAGAAAAAATAGAAGTACTAAAACTTATTCAGGGAGCTTTAAAACTTTCAGCCCACGTAATAGCTGAAGATAAAACACAGCTACCAGGACAGTTATTAGGAAGATTACTGTCTTTTGAAATTCCTCAAATTCAGTTTCTATTACAGCAAGTCAAAAATAGTAGAAATTTACCCTGGTTGCGACCTTTAATTCCCTGCTTGACTCATCCTGGTGGAGCATTATTACGTACTTTTAGCGGTCATAGTGGTAGGGTTTATACAGTAGCTATAAGTGGGGATGGTAAACGAGTTATTTCTGCTTCTGCTGACCAAACTCTGAAGCTATGGGATTTAGAAACTGGAGAAGAAATAAATACCTTTAGCGGGCATAGTCTCTGTGTTAATACAGTAGGGATAAGTGAGGATGGCCAACGAGCAATTTCTGCTTCTAATGACAAAACTCTGAAGCTATGGGATGTAGAAACTGGCTCAGAAATACGTACCTTTAAAGGTCATAGTGGCTCAGTTAATGCAGTAGTAATGAGTAGAGATAGCAAACGGTTTATTTCTGCTTCTGCTGACCAAACTCTGAAGCTATGGGATTTAGAAACTGGAGAAGAAATATGTACCTTTAAAGGTCATAGTGGCTCAGTTAATGCAGTAGTAATGAGTAGAGATGGCAAACGGTTTATTTCTGCTTCTAGTGACAAAACTCTGAAGCTATGGGATTTAGAAACTGGAGAAGAAATACGTACTTTTACCGGTCATAGTGGCAGGGTTAATGCAGTGGCGATAAGTGAGGATGGCAAACGGGTTATTTCTGCTTCTAGCGACAACACTCTGAAGCTATGGAATTTAGAAACTGGAGAAGAAATACGTACTTTGACCGGTCATAGTGACTGGGTTAATGCAGTAGCGATGAGTCGGGATGGTAAATGGGTTATTTCTGCTTCTACTGACCAAACTTTGAAGCTATGGAATGCAGAAACTGGCTCAGAAATACGTACCTTTAACGGTCATAGTGGCTGGGTTAGAGCAGTAGCAATGATTGGTGATAGCAAACAGGTTATTTCTGCTTCTGACGACCAAACTCTGAAGCTATGGGATTTAGAAACTGATTCAGAAATACGTACTTTTAACGGTCATAGTAGCTGGGTTAATGCAGTAGCAATGAGCGGGGATGGCAAACGGCTTATTTCTGCTTCTAGTGACCAAACTCTTAAGCTATGGGATTTAGAAACTGGATCCGAAATACTTACTTTTAATGGTCATAGTAGCTGGGTTAGAGCAGTAGCGATGAGTGGAGATGGTAAACTGGCGATTTCTGGTTCCCGTGACCGAACTCTGAAGCTATGGAATTTAGAAACTGGCTCAGAAATACGTACTTTTACCGGTCATAGTGAATGGGTTAATGCAGTAGCAATGAGTGGGGATGGCAAATATGTTATTTCTGCTTCTAGTGACCAAACTCTGAAGCTATGGGATTTAGAAACTGGCTCAGAAATACGTACTTTTACCGGTCATAGTGACTGGGTTAGAGCAGTAGCGATGAGTGGAGATGGTAAATATGTTATTTCTGCTTCTGGTGACCTAACTCTGAAGCTATGGAATTTAGAAACTGGCTCAGAAATACGTACCTTTACCGGTCATAGTAGCCGGGTTAACGCAGTAGCAATAAGTGGGGATGGCAAATATGTTATTTCTGCTTCTTTGGATCAAACTCTGAAGCTATGGGATTTAGAAACTGGCTCAGAAATACGTACTTTTACTGGTCATAGTGAATCGATTAGAGCAGTAGTAATGAGTGGGGATGGCAAATGTGTTATTTCCGCTTCTCGCGATCAAACTCTGAAGCTATGGAATTTAGAAACTGGGGAGGCAATTGCTACTTTTAATGGAGACGTTAGTATACATTGCTGTGATTTTACACCAGATGGGATAACAATTGTGGCGGGAGATAAATTAGGAAGACTGCATTTTCTCTGTTTAGAGGGAATGATTGATAAGCTGTAATAACTATGAATTGCCAACCCTTACCAATTACAACCAATAGCATCGCAATTCCACCGGAGTTTGCCCAAATCCTCCCGCAAAAAACCGCTAACTCTATCGCTAGAGAATTCGTCTTCAACTCAATTAATAACTTCCTCAACCGCTACCACAGGGGTTATTTTACAATTGTCGGCTCACCCGGTAGCGGTAAAAGTACTATTCTCGCTAGATATGTAGCGGAAAATCCCGAAGTTTTTTACTATAGCGCTACAGTTAAAGGTAAAAATCGGGCTGATGAATTCCTGAAAACTATCAGTACTCAACTAGAAGTTGTCAATGGAACTTCTCTACAAGTCATCCTGCAACAAATTAGCGATCGCCTAAAACCAAACCAAAAATTTATCATTGCTATCGATAGCTTAGACGCAATAGATTATTCTAGCCAAGCCATTGGTTCAAATTTGTTTTATCTTCCCAGATATCTACCAAAAGGAATATATTTTCTCTTAGCTCGTCGTCCTTTTTTAAAAGAAGAATCTGGTTTATTAATTGAAGCACCTTTTCAATACCTCAATTTAAAAGATTATCCAGAAGAAAATCGTCAAGATATAGAAACTTATATTCAGCAATATACAAGAGAATTTTTACCTTCACCTTCTGTGATTCAAGAAAGATTTAGAATTAATAAAGAAGAATTCATCAAGCAGCTAACTGACAGAAGCGAAAACAATTTTATGTATGTTAGCCAAATTTTAACTGCTATCAAAAATGGTTTTTATTCAGAAAATTCATCTTTAACAGATATTTTTAATTCAATATCTTTACCTGCTGGTTTAGAAGCATATTACCAACAGCATTTAACAAAGATGTTTCCAGGAGAACGAGGAGACGAATTCAATTCTAACGCTCAAGCTGTTTTAGATATTTTAGTCAAGAATTCATCACCAATATCAGTAGAAGAAATTGCTCAAACTATTGATGTTGATGAATACGATGTTGAGGAAATATTAGAAGACTGGATTGAATTTTTAACTGTGAATCAAATTGAGGGAAAAACTTGCTATAGCTTATATCATGAAAGCATTCGTAACTGGTTAATTCAAGTTAAGATTTAGTATTAAAAATTACTGATTGGTGCGTGACGCTAAAAATAAATTATGGGTTAGGTTCAAGTTTTGTCATAGCGTCACACACCCTAGAGAATAAGATATCGTATCAATTCCCCAAAATGTCATCAACGCTAATACTCACATCACCAAAAGCTTGAATAATTAAACTCTTACCCCTGTTAAATTTATCTACTTTCTGATAAACACCATTTGCAGGTTCTCGATACACTTCTACACATTCGGAATTAATATCAACCAACCAAACTTCTACTACACCCTCTTCAGCATAAAGAGGAATTTTTACTTCTCGGTCATATTTAATAGTACTATCAGCAACTTCAATAATGAGAAAAACATCTTTTGGCTGCGGATGTGCTGATGCGTAGAAATCTTCACGAGGTTTCAATAAAACCACATCAGGTTGTGGTTCAGAACTATCATCTAATCCCACGGGATTTTGAACGCTGATAATAGCTCTATCGCCCAATTTCTTAGGTAAAACATTATTCAAACGTCTTACACAAGCAGCATGTTTAGTTCCTATAGCAGCCATTTCAATTATTTCCCCCCGAATCAATTCCACCCTGTCATCTTCATTCAGAATGCCAGATTCCGCCATTTTATGGAATTGTTCCACTGAAAATTTCCGTCTAAGCAATTGTACAGTCATTTCAATTTTGGATTTTAGATTTTATTTTAAATATTGGTTCCCAGTCTCTGCCTGGGAACCCATAACAGGAGGCTCTGCCTCCAGTATAAATGGCAGGCAGAGCCTTCGAGATAGGCATTACAAGGCAGAGCCTTGTAACGAGAAAGCCTGAAATAATCAAAGACTTCACCTCACCGCCTTCCCAATACTGCTCGGTTAAGGGGAGATCCTCCCTAACCCTCCTTAAAAAGGAGGGAATTAAGCCCCCTTTTTAAGGGGGTTTGGGGGATCTGAAAACGAGTTTAATTGCTTAACCAAGTAATATTAACCCCCTTCCCCTCTCCAAGTTAGCGGAGAGGGGTGTCCATTAGGACGGGTGAAGTATCTTAAAAACTGTTCACTGTTCACTGTTCACTGTTAACTGTAAAAATGGAGCTAAGCGGATTCGAACCGCTGACTTCCTCAATGCCATTGAGACACTCTACCAACTGAGTTATAGCCCCGCAAAATGCATCTTTAATGATGCCTTAATTATTGACCATTTGTCAATATGTAAATTTTAAGAAATTTAACTAAGAAATTTAACTAAGAAGTTAAACTCAGAAATTTAACTAAGAAATTTGAAAATAAAATAATTTAGCAACATAAAACTATTATGAAGCCTGTAGTAAGTAGCTCATACAGTGCCCCATTAAGAAGTAAACTACCATCATGGCGGCTGCTGCCAGAGCAACTAACATACCTGCCAACATTAATGAAAATTCTTTGTCTTCAACAGCCTTTTCCATTAAGTGTAAAGACCATGCTACTAGCGCCACATCAAAAACTAAAATAGGAATCAACATATTTCTTAAGTTATATTAATTATTGTAAACTTATATTAACATCGTTTTTAAGAACCGTGTTGAACTACTTTAGATATTGAAAGGCAAATTATTTCCATTTCAAAGCTAATTTCGCACGGGTATTTTTCGGTCATTTAAGTAGTTCTTGATTTGGGCTACACTAAGTTTTCCGTAGTGCAAAAGCGATGCTAATAGTGCCGCTTCGGCTTGACCTTCAGTGACAGCGGAGTATATATGCTCGCAGTTTCCAGCACCGCCAGAAGCGATTACTGGAATACCAACCTTAGCTGCAATTGTTCTTGTTAATTCAATGTCATAACCCGCTTGAGTTCCATCAGCATCCATACTTGTAACTAATAGTTCTCCTGCACCTCGTTTTTCAACTTCTTTTGCCCACTCAATAGCATCCAGACCAGTGTTTTCTCTTCCACCACGAACATAAACATCCCAGCCAGGATTTTCAGTATCCGAGCGCCTTTTTGCATCAATCGCTACAACAATACATTGATTTCCAAACCGCTTGCTAGCCTGGTTAATAAAGTCTGGATTTCGTACCGCAGTTGAGTTAATACTAACCTTATCTGCTCCAGCTCGTAATAAATCTTTAACATTTTCTAAGGTTTGGATTCCGCCGCCTACAGTCAGTGGAATAAATACCTGTTCGGCGGTTCGGTGAACTACGTCTATAATTGTGCCTCGGTCTTCATGAGTAGCTGTAATATCGAGAAATACTATCTCATCTGCACCAGCTTCGTCGTAAACCTTTGCTAGCTCTACGGGATCGCCAGCATCTTTAAGGTCTACAAAGTTAACTCCTTTTACAACTCGTCCCGCCTTGACATCTAAGCACGGTAAGATTCTCTTAGCTAGCATAATTTTATGAAAGCACTCCCATCGTATTTACCCGGAATATAAATTTTAAAGCTGACTTGCTTACTCGACAAAAAAAATTTTGGCATCCGTGTTTACTCGCATTTATGGCGGCGATGAAAACAAGCATTGCCCTCACTTTTAGAACAAGTAAAACATTATTTATGAGCGGACTATGGCGATTATCTCCTCTAAAAAACAGCCCCAGCCTCAAGAACCTGATAAAGAACCCACTCACCTAAAAAAAACTGCGAAACAAAAAGCAGACGACAAACTTTTGCAACCCGAAGCAGCTATAGATGATATTGATATTAGTGAAGTAGGTATTCGTCCACAACAGTTTGCCGATTATATCGGCCAAAAAGATTTAAAAGATGTACTTGACATTGCAATCAAAGCAGCTAAATCTAGAGGTGAAGTATTAGACCACCTGCTGCTTTATGGTCCCCCAGGATTGGGTAAAACCACAATGGCAATGATTTTAGCATCTGAGATGGGAGTCAACTATAAAATTACTAGCGCTCCCGCTTTGGAACGTCCCAGAGATATTATGGGACTGCTTGTCAATCTTAAACCTGGGGATATTATTTTTATTGATGAAATTCATCGCCTCTCCCGGATGACGGAAGAAATATTGTATCCGGCAATGGAGGATTATCGTTTAGATATTACTGTAGGCAAAGGTTCTAGCGCTCGTACTCGTAGCATTCCTTTAGCAAAATTTACTTTAGTCGGAGCAACAACCCGTGTCGGAGCCTTGAGTTCTCCCTTGCGCGATCGCTTTGGTTTAATTCAAAAGCTGAGATTTTATGAAGTAGAAGAACTCAGTCAAATTGTGTTAAGAACTGCTGAGGTACTGAAAACAGATGTAACTAAAGATGGAGCTTTAGAAATTGCCCGTAGGGCGCGTGGAACGCCGCGTATTGCTAATAGATTACTTAAGCGTGTCCGCGATTATGCTGAGGTTAAATCCTCTGGGACAATAAATGAAACCGTAGCAGCAGAGGCTCTACAATTGTTCCAGGTAGACCCTTGCGGCTTAGATTGGACTGACCGCACTATGTTAAGCGTGATAGTTGAACAGTTTAATGGCGGTCCTGTAGGATTAGATACAATTGCCGCCGCTAGTGGTGAGGATACACAAACCATTGAAGAAGTATACGAACCATATTTAATGCAAATTGGTTACTTACAGCGGACTCCTCGTGGTAGGGTAGCAACACCCGCAGCTTACAAACATTTGGGTTTTAAGCCGCCAAGCGAACAGTTGTCTTTACTTTCTTAGCGTAAAAATGGTTAAAGGTTAGAAGTTATGAGTTATGAGTTAATTAGTTATTAATTCTATTTAAGAATTCTAATTATGAATTTATAATTCATAACTTACGCTACATTTTCAGCAAAAAAATGATTATTTACTTTGGTTAAATGCCCTAAGAAGTAATTGACAAAACTCAATAGCTATCAGATTCATCTAAATTGCCTACTGATTTAGAGGATTTTAACTTCCCTTTTCAAATAGAAGGGGAAAAATTCAACATTTTCGTTAAATACGATACTTTTTACACGCTATATAAATATGGATGCATTTATATTTATTAATAATTTAATTAAAAGATTATAAAATGATTCGGTAAGCTGTTGCGTGTTCAGTTTTTATCCAGGATTTATGAAGGGTAACAGCTGCACATCAAGTTATCCACTAAAAACTATTAACTTTAATTATTAAAACTACGAATCACGAATTATGATGATGAAACTAGTTGGAATCTTATTAAGTGTACTGCTACTATTTAGCTGGGTTGAACCTGTTTTTGCAAGCAATCAGACTTCTAACTTAACAAAAGAAGAATTAAAACGACAAGAACAGTTAGCGAATCAAGCTTTTGCTGCTACCAATAAAGGTGATTTTGCTGTAGCTGAAGAATTCTGGACTGAAATTCTGGAAAAATTTCCTGAGAATGCGGCAGTTTGGAGTAATCGGGGAAATTCTAGAGTTAGCCAAAACAAATTAGAAAAAGCATTGGCAGATTTTAATAAGTCTATAGAACTTGCTCCGAATGTTACAGATCCTTATTTAAATAGAGGAACTGCTTTAGAAGGTTTGGGAAAATGGGATGAGGCGATAGCTGATTATAATCACGTTCTAGAGTTAGATCCCGATGATGCAATGGCGTATAATAACCGGGGCAATGCCGAAGCTGGTTTGAGAAAATGGGATGAAGCTATAGCAGACTATAAGAAATCGGCGGAAATAGCTCCAAACTTTGCTTTTGCTCGTGCTAATTACGTTCTTGCGCTTTATGAGATTGGTGAAGAAGACAAAGCCATACGGGAAATGAAGAATATTATCCGTAAGTATCCTCAGTTTCCAGATGTACGTGCATCACTCACGGCAGCACTTTGGGCAAAAGGTGAAAAAGGTGAGGCTGAAAGTAATTGGGTAGCAGCTTATGGATTAGATCGTCGTTACAAAGATATTAATTGGGTGAAAAACGTGCGACGCTGGCCTGATAGAATGGTAGCCGCTTTGGATAGGTTTTTGAAATTGCAGTGATTTTACTGATTGTAAATGGTAATGGGTAATGGTTTCTAGAAATTACTAATACCTAAATAGATTATATTATTAACAGTATTTTTGCTTAACAGGAAATCGAAACATGAAAAAGAAAACTTTGCGCCCTCAACTGACTGCTCCCGTGATTCGTGGGAATACAGGCAGTGCTGCTAACATTGCTATTTCTGGTTTGAGCGCACAAACTTATTGCGACATTGCAACACGGGAATGTACTCCTTTTGCAGGAGATGATGCTGAGTAGTTTTCATCGGCAAATAGTTATTAGATAGCAACATGAGAATTTTTTTCATGTTATGAACCAACATTAAGTCCTTGTAATTACTAATAAATTCTGTATGAGTAAACAGAAATTCAACATATAAGGGCTTAATGGTAAAAAATAAATATGCGCCTCAATCGGAAACTGATAAAGGGTTTAGCGTTTTTAAAACTTTTAAAAGAGATGCAGAACGAATTAATAATTTATCCATCGATGACACTACAATTTCCAACGAACCTGTTATTAGTATGTCGTCTTTGGGGGATTTAGGAAGATTTGGTAACCAGCTATTGCAATATGCCTTTTTAAAAGTTTGTGCGAAGAAATCGAATGTAAGAATGGAATGTTCTCCTTGGATAGGACAAACTCTATTTGGACTTGAAGATAGAGCGATTTCTAGACGTTTACCTTTGGCAGTTGAAGAATCATATTATGGTCCCAATCTTTTTGATTATATTCCCGAATTCATTCCTTATTTAGAAAAACTATCATATCAAAACAGCTTTCGGATTGCGGGAGAAGAAATAATTGAAAGTAATTTAGTAAATGTAGATTTATGGGGTTTTTTTCAAGTTCATACTCACTATTTACAGCCATATAAACAAGAAATTCGCTCTTGGTTTGAACCAGTGAGCGATTTGAAGTCTTCGTTATTAAATGGGCTAAATATTCTTCGTTCCCAAGGTAAAACAATAGTTGGTATTCATATTCGACGGGGTGATTTTTTTTCAGTTCCAATGGCTGGCTTTACTCTTGTAATTCCGACAAAATGGTGGTGTCAGTGGCTTGAAAGTATTTGGGACGAATTAGAAAATCCGGTTCTTTTTCTATGTAGCGATGATTTAGACAATGTAATAGATGATTTTAAGCAATTTTCACCTATCACATACAAAGATTTAAATATCGAACTACCGGAAAGAATGAAAGACTTAAATATTGAGTTTTACATCGACTTCTTTTTATTCAGCAACTGCGATATAGCAGGTATCAGCAACAGCATTTTTAGTTTCACTGCTTGCATGTTAAACCAGCAGGCTACAAAGTTTGTTCGTCCCACCTGGAATTTTTCGCAAAAATTTGAAGAATTTGAACCTTGGAATAGCGTACCTCTTTTACATATAGGGCACCCAATACAACCCAAATCTTTTAAAAGTTTTGCAGACGCTATTTATACTACTCGCATTACTCAGGGGATATGGGGAATGCTCAAATTTATCTTGATTTACTATCCCAAGAATTCTTTAAAAACATGGATTATTCGGGGATATTTAGGATATCAAATTCAAGGAATGGTAGGTGTTTTGAAAAGTCTACTTTATACATTAGGTTGGCGTAATGTATGGAAAAATCATATCTAATTATCTGAAATTTAAATCCCTAGCTCTGTTCCCTTCAAGAAAATGTAAAGTTGATTTTTTTTAATTACAGACATCAGAAATAATACAAATCATGTCATCTGCCAAATTTTCTATTGTTTTGGTACTAATTGAAGGTTGAGAAAACATGAAATTTAACAACATTTTATCTCTAAAGGTGGAAACAGCAGCAGCAAAAATACCTCCAAATGCTGATTGTGCTGGGACAAAGCTAATTTCTTCTAATTCAAATTGACCGTAATTGTGAGGTATTTTAACGCGACCAATGTTAGTTAAAGCAGCACTAACGGCTGATTGATAGGGCTTTTTCAGAAAAGATTTCATAATAGTTTTAAACATCAATAGTTGCCTGAATCCATCACCTCTTGTTAAACCTTTTTCTAATTTATGTTTAATATCTCGCGCTAAATCCCAGAAATTATCGTTTACTTGGAAAGCATGAAAAGAAACAACAGCAGAAGCCATTGCGGCTAGATGCTCGTTAGATATTTTTGATTGCAAACGCCCTCGTAAATTCACAGACGAACGAAAGCTGAAATAATTATTTTTTGTTTGAGAAAATTTATTGTTTTTAGCAACAGCAAATAACATTGCAGCACCCAAAGCAGCTTGTACTGTAGTTTGATTTTGCCTACAAACCTCTACCAACCTTCTAGTTAATTCAGAATCTAACTTTCTATGCACCATACCACAGCGACGAGATTGAATTGGCACGCTGTTTTCAAAACCTATAGTGATGGGTTGATAGCGCGATAACCGGAGTTTTAAATTTAAGAGATAAAAAATATTGCTGATTGCTCCTGTAATACCCTGAAATGATTTTGGAATTAATTTATAAATAGAAGGTAATTGAGATAATCTATGAACTTGAGTTTCAGCTTTCCCTTCAACAATATTTTGGCAATAAGTTAATAGTTCAGAGTGCAGTTGAATGCATGATGAAGCATCTGAAATTGAGTGGTGTATAACTGTGATGAGATAACAAATATTTTCTGCTTCTAATGTAATAAGTGTCACCCGGAGCAGATTTTTCTCGCTATTAATCTTTTTATTTAATTCTTCGATTACAACTTCTTCCCACTGCTGTTGATGTTGCTTATGTACAACTAACAATGGAATTTTATCTGCTGCCGATTCAAACCAAAAGCTATTTGATTTCTCAACAATCCGAGCATTAAGAAAAGGATGACGCTCTTGAGTAGTATCAAGTGCTTGTCTCAATAATTCTTCGTTCAACAATCCTTTTATACGGCTAATCGTCACTATATGAAACGAAGCAGCTAGATTATTTAAAATTTCCATTGACTGCTCGTGAACAGTAAGTTCTCTCGTTTCTAGCATAGGTAGATGGTGATGGTGGTATGGAGGGATGGGGAGAGGAGGAAGAAGGGGAATCCAAAATTATCTGTTAATTCATAACTCCTGGATTAATTTCTGAATTTTTCCTGGAGTTAATTCTTGCACGTTACTTAAAACTATTGTTGCTCCTGCTTTCTTGAGTGACTCTGTATAAGCATCGCCCTTCTGTACTGTTTCCTGTACGTGAGGGGGCAAGACTCCTACACCAATCCAAGTACGATTTGACTGATTATTTCGTGCTTTCTCTACGGTATACATATCGGCTACTGTATCCCCGACATAAATGACTGGTGGTGAATTATTAATATCAATACCAAATTCAAGTAACTCAACTGTAGAAAATAATCCTGTGGGGTCTGGTTTACCTGGAGCATCTTCCATTGCAATTAATACGGGAGATTGTAAATTGAGACGTTGTTGTAAAACATAAGTCGCTGAAGCCCGAGTCGCACCGCTAAAAAATCCCCAGGGAATCCCAGCTTCAGTAAGTTGGTTTAAGTAGCTAGGCTGTAATAATAATGGTTCCTCGCAAATATACCCCGTCAAATTATCGGGGTTTATACCCCAGTAACGCGATTGAAAAAAGGAAACAATCGAGTTGTAATCTAAATTTAGCTGTTGGCGGGATTGTCCTTGAGTTTCAAAATAACGATAAATTAATTCTTGAGAACCTTCCCAGTCATTATTCCACACACCTTCAGATTTGAGACGGTCAATATCATCTGCTGTAGGACGATATGCTTGTGCTGTAAAATGTTCTACAGTATCTGCTAGCGCTCGGCGATAGGAGCCAGATACATCGCGGATTACACCATCTATATCAAAAACAACAATAGCTGGAATTGAATTTTCTTGATTCACGGTTTTTCAGTTAAGAGTCAATAGTTAACAGTTAACAGTAATCAGTTACCAGTTACCAGTAAAGTGCGAGTATTTATCAGTTCTGTGCCCTTTACTGCCTATCTTAATTGCTCAGATGGTAAGCTATTGAGTTAAAATAGGCGATTGCTGTTGTTATTAATGGAAGAGTAAAGTATATGGAAAATCAAAATCAAACTCAAGAGCTATTATCAAAGTTTATTTTGAAGATTTTATGGTTGGATGATAATGTAGCTCTAGCTGTGGATCAAGTTGTAGGCAAAGGTTTTAGCCCGCTAACAAAATACTTTTTCTGGCCCCGAACTGATGCATGGGAAGAGTTGAAAAATGAGTTAGAGTCAAAAGACTGGATTGCTGAAGTCGAACGAGTTGAGTTGCTTAATAAAGCAACTGAAGTTATTAACTATTGGCAAGAAGAAGGTAGAAGACGACCTATGTCAGAAGCTCAAGGTAAATTCCCTGAAGTGATATTTACTGGTAGCAATTAAGACAGTATATTTATTAGTTCCTGATGGTAGTTACTGTCTCAATTTTTGCTTTAAAACTCACTCTTTATAATCAACTCTGTTGACAGGTTGCGCTAACTTGAAATCAAGAAACCCGGTTTTTTTACATAACCGGGTTTCTTTATGATTTACATTCTTTCCCTGTTCGTTTTACTGCCATCAAAGACGAAAAATAAATATTACCGCGCCACGATTTTCAACTGCTCGGTTAAATTTGCTTGCTTGTAAGAGAAAAAAAATATTTTAAGTAAAAATACTGAAGCAGAAAGTATAATGTAGTTGCAATATAGTTAACAGATACTAGACGAAGAGGTAATTATAAGTTACTTGCTTCAAAGGGTGCTACCAAACAGATATTTTAGAGCAAAACCTTAATGGTTTATAACTCGTAGGTCTGTCAAAACTTCATATAACAGTACGAACATACAACTTTTTAGCACATACAGGTCACTGGGGATAAGATAACCGTGATTCAGATTTTTGGAAACTTTCTAGAAACTTTATTCAATAAAGATAACTTAGGAAAAGCTTTAGTTTTTGGTGATTATGTAGAAAGACCACAGCAAGATGAACATTTAACTTTAGGCTTTTCTCCTTCTGCTATTCCGATTAAGAAGCGTTGGCGTAATAATGGTTTATCAGCCGATTATATTGCTAATTATTTAGCTACATTTTTTCCCATCCAAGCTTTGGAACCCGATGGTATGGATAAATTAGCGGAAATGAAAAGTGCAGTTAGCTATATTGCTAATGAACTGTTAGAAAATTCAATGAAATATTCTGACGCGACGGCACTATATCCGATAACATTACATACTCAAATAGAAAACAATAAAATTAGACTGTTTGTGGATAATAGTATCCTGCCTTCCCAAGCAAAAAATTTTCAGGTTTTTATTAGAGAATTACTAAATTCAAATCCAGATGAACTTTTCATTCGTAAATTAGAAGAAAATGCAGAAGATGAAAATACTGGTAGTTCTGGATTAGGTTTTTTGACAATGATTAATGATTATTCCGCCAAGCTTGGTTGGAAGTTTGATATTGTCGAAAAAGATTCTCCAGTCATAACAGTAACAACTATGGTTGAATTAGCTGTTTAAAATATTTCATCTACGCATAATTTGGATATAAGGAGTTTTATAAAAATGCAAGTTAAGGGTGAACACTATAACGTTTGGTACGATAAGAATAATAGTGCGGTTAATTTTGATGGCGCACTGAGACTGACTGGAATGCAGGATTATGCACCAATTTTAAACTTACTAAATGAGATAGCTTCTACCGAACCACCGAGTATGGTTCTCAATTTACAGAGTTTAGAGTTTCTAAATAGCTCTGGAATTAGTATGCTATCCAAGTTTGTTATTGGGATGCGAAAAAAAAAGTCGGTGCAGATGAAAATTCTTGGCTCTAATAATATTCCTTGGCAAGGTAAGTCATTAAAAAACTTACAAAGATTAATGCCGGGATTAACTTTAGATTTACAGTAGTTTTTTTCAAAAAAAAGTGATATCTTCAGATAATTTATCTACAGATGAGCTTTTTTTGAATACAAAGTTTCAAACAGGAGCTACAACAAGTCAAGCAACAAAAACCTGATTTGGAAATAATAGTAGAGTCAATTGCAGAGCATTCTAGGGAATTGAATAATCTATATTTCAGTACAAATCAGGAATTATTGCTTTATGTTCAGCAAGTCAATTAGTTAGTTGCAGCAACACAAAACAGATTCATATTAGTCATATTTTTTAGAAAAAATAGCTGCTAAAAATGATGAGTTTGGAAAAATAGCACAAGTATTTTGAATCATCGACAAACGGTTTAAAGCTAGTCATTAAAAGTACTTTTGGTATATGAAAAGCTGATGTTAATTTAAAAAAATATGTTGATAGGTTTACACTATCTATTATTTTTTATTCACGCAATATTGGTACAATTGAAAAAAATGCATTTAATAGGAAAAATAAATAAAATATGAAAGTTCCAAATAATAATAATTTTATAAAAACTATATTTAGCAGCAAAAAATATCGTCCGTTCTTGATTTCAGCCGGATTATTTTTGTGCTTTGACTTAGGAGTTTTGATTCCTAACTATATTTTTTCAACATTGTTAAAAAAAGACGCAGTTAGTATCAATTCGGCGGGAAGGCAAAGAATGCTAACTCAAAAAATTTCAAAATCTCTATTAGACATTAAAAATCAATCGCTATTAAACATTAAAAATCAACAGGAAGCTGCTTACTCTTTTAAAGAATCTCAAGAAGAATTAAAGCAGGCTTATCAATTGTTTGATGACACTTTACAAGGATTTCAGCGAGGAAAAAGCGTTCAAGGTGCCGATGGCGAAACTGTATATTTAAGGGCAGTAACAACTGAGAGGGGCAAAAAAATTCTCCAAGAAGCTATAGAAATATGGAACCCTTATAAAGAAAAGCTACAGCCGATTTTAAAAGCAGATAATTTAATTCAACCAAAAGATTTAGAACCTGCTGTTACATATGCCAGAGAGAATAATCTCAAGCTTTTGAGTCTGATGAATCAGCTAACTGTCGAAAAACAACGAGGTGCTCAAGCTAAAAGTGGGTATTTGCAGCTTATTCAACTAACAGGAATGACTTTAGCTTTAGTAAACTTTTTTCTCTTACTATCCCGCAGCTTTAAACAAATGCAAATAGCCGATCAAGAACTCGAAACTGCTAATTCACAAATTATTGAACTTAACGAACGCTTGCAAGCCGACAATATTCGCTTGAAATCAGAATTAGATATTACCAGGCGCTTGCAGCAAATGATTTTACCCAAGTCTTCGGAGTTGGAGTCTGTTAAGGGATTAGACATTGCTGGATATATGGAACCTGCTGATGAAGTAGGTGGCGATTATTACGATGTTCTCAACCTTGATGGAAATGTCAAAATTGGTATTGGCGATGTAACCGGACATGGTTTAGAAAGTGGAATGCTGATGTTGATGGTGCAAACTGCTGTACGCACTCTCCAAGAAGTTGAGGAAACTAATCCGGTGAGGTTTATGGATATTTTAAACCGCACCATTTACAAAAATATTCAGCGTATGGATTCCGGTAAGAATCTAACTTTGTCTCTTATTGACTACAATGATGGGGAATTAAAATTAAGTGGACAGCACGAAGAGGTGATATTAGCACGTAGTAACGGCGAAGTTGAACTGCTAGATACCACTGATTTAGGTTTCCCTATTGGTTTAGATGATGAAATCGCCGATTTTGTCGGCGAGCAGAAAATACGGTTAGATGTTGGTGACGTTGCTGTATTGTTTACTGACGGAATTACCGAAGCTGAGGATCTTCATAAAAACCTCTACGGAATCGAAAGGCTTTGCGAAGTCATCAAGCAAAACCGACACTTGAGCGCTACCGAAATTAAAGATGCTGTAATTGAAGATGTGCGATCGCATATTGGATTACAAGAAGTATTTGACGATATCACGCTGTTGGTATTGAAGCAGAAAGATACGGGTTCTGGTTTAAACAGCCTGGAGTCTCAGAATTTGGCAAAGGTTGGTGTTTAAAAGAAATTCCACAAGAAGATAAAAATTTTGATCGGATTTTTAAAAAGATAATATCGGCAACAATTTATAAGAGAGGGAAATACAAAAGTGGTGCAAGTATTTGGTGACTTCGTTGAATCAACGCGAAAGAAAGAAAACTTAAGTTTAGGATTTTCTCCTTCTTCGGTACCCATTGAGGAACGTTGGCGTAATAACGGTTTATCGGCGGATTATATTGCTGAATACTTAGCAACTGTATTAAATTCTGATGACAATGAATTGAGAAATGAAACCTATTTAGCCGATATTAAAAGCTCGGCTAGCTACATTGCCAACGAATTACTAGAAAACGGCATGAAATATTGTAACGGACAAAACAATCATCCGGTTACTTTTCATGTTGAACTAGCTTCTAATGAAATCAGATTTTTCCTTGAAAATACCGTTATTCCTGCAAGGGCTGACAAGTTAAAAGAATTTATCGAAGAATTAAATAGTTCCGATCCAGATGAATTTTATATTCGTCAATTAGAAAAAACTGCGGAAGCTGATTTAGAAGATAATATTAGTTCGGGATTAGGTTTTTTAAGCATCGTTAATGATTATTCAGCCAAACTAGGTTGGAAGTTCCAAACTTTGGAACAAACTCCATTATTGATGAGTGTAACTACTTTAGTGCGTCTGATGGTACAACAAACTGAACAAGCAAAACTAGAAACTACAACTGATACTAATAGTGAAGCATTAGAAGTTAAGGGTGAAAACTTTCATATTGTTTACAACAATAATAGTAAGGCTGTTAATTTTACTGGCAGAGTCAGGATGAGGGGATTACAAGAGTATACTGTTGTTTTTGATTTATTCGATAAAGTTATAGAAATCAACAAAGATGTAATAACCCTTGACTTACAAAATTTAGAACTGATTAATAGTTCTGGAATCGATATGCTATCAAAATTTATTATTACTACGCGCAAGAAAAAGACAGTTCAAATAAACATTATCGGTTCTAGCTCTAGAAATTGGCAAACAAGATTATTAAAAAATTTCCAACGATTGATGCCTAGTTTGCAATATGAATTGAAGTAAACAGTTACCAGTTAAGATTTAAAAATGAGAAATTAGGAGTTAAAAATTATGAGTAACTAAGTAGGTTGGCATTGAAAATAGTAATTGGGATAAGGCAATAGGCCGTCATGCAAAAGGCAATAGGAATAAGGGTTTGAGGGTAATTTACATTCTGTAATGTAGCTTGGTTTATTTGTGCCGACTTACTTAGTACCGCTTGCGTTCGTAAGAAGTAAGAAGTAAGAAGTAAGAAGTTTGATTTTCCAGGCTTTTCAGCCATTTTAAATGGTTGCCTTATTTAAGCCTACTTGTACTAGTAGCAAGTAAACTCCATAACTACTCGGTACTTTAAGAGTATTTTCTCCGAAGCCAATACTCAATACCCTTGTAACAATTAAAGCTCCTCCTTGCAGATATCAAGGAGGAGTTTTTTGGATTAAATTACCAGTAACCAGATATTTATACCATACCGCCAGCAGCTTGAAAGCGAGCGCGGGCGCGTTTATAGGTTTGGGTTGCTTGGATTTGACCTTGTCTGTCTCCTTGCGCTATCTGGTTTAAACGAGTTTGGGCTTCGTTAAAAGCAGTACGTGCTTCTTCAAGGTCAATTGAATCACCTTCCTCGGCACCGTTGACTAAAATGGTAACTTCATCTTCTTCAACTTCTGCAAAGCCACCTAAAAGCGCGATCGCAACCCAATTTTGACTGCTATCTGCACGGACTCGCATTACACCTGTATCTAAGGCACTTAACATTGGTGCGTGTCCGCTAAGAATACCAAGTTGCCCTGTAGTACTTGGTAAAATGACTTCTTCAGCCTTTGAATCCCAGACTGTTTTATCTGGGGAGATTACACGAACAGTTAATGTCATAATTACTAGTTTTTAGTAGATAGTTGTTAGTTGTTAGTAGATAGTTGTTAGTCGATAGTTGTTAGTTGATAATTATTAGTTGCTGGCTGGGTAATTTAAATAATTATTTCCACCAACCGAAGTACTATTAACTACTATCCACTATCCACTAACCCTTCGGGTTCGGTAGTCGCACTCTGCGAGAAAGCCTCCGGCTTACATGGGGGAAACCACGCCACTTGCTACAACCGAGGGAGCCTCGGCAATGCAGTGGCTCCCCAAGACCGCGCTACCTCACCACTAACCACTAACCTTACACGAACGGTTAATGTCATAATTACTAGTTGTTAGTAGATAGTTGTTAGTTATTAGTTGTTAGTTGATATTTATTAGTTGCTGGCTGGGTAATTCAAACGATTATTTCCACCAACCGAAGTACTATTAACTACTATCCACTAACCACTAACCACTAACCACTAACCACTAACCACTAAACCTTTACTTCGATTTCATTTTTTCTGCTTTTGCTTTGGCTTCTTCGATGCTACCAACCATGTAGAAAGCTTGTTCTGGTAATTCATCGAGTTCGCCCTTAAGAATCGCGTTGAAACCTTTGATGGTATCTTCAAGCTTCACATATTTTCCAGGTGCGCCGGTGAATACTTCTGCAACGAAGAATGGCTGTGATAAGAAACGCTCTACTTTACGAGCGCGAGCTACTATGAGACGGTCATCTTCGGATAATTCATCCAAACCAAGAATGGCGATGATGTCCTGAAGTTCTTTGTAACGTTGCAGTGTCGATTGTACTGCACGAGCTGTTCCATAATGGTCTTCACCAACAATGTTGGGCTGCAACATGGTGGAAGTAGAACCTAATGGATCCACAGCAGGGTAAATACCTTTTGCTGCCAAACCACGAGACAATACTGTGGTTCCATCTAAGTGAGCAAAGGTAGTTGCTGGTGCGGGGTCTGTTAAGTCATCCGCAGGAACGTATACTGCTTGAATAGAGGTAATAGAACCTTCGTTTGTGGAGGTGATTCGCTCTTGCAATGCACCTACGTCAGTACCCAATGTAGGCTGATATCCCACAGCGGAAGGCATTCTTCCTAATAGCGCCGATACCTCGGAACCTGCTTGTACAAAGCGGAAGATATTGTCAATAAATAGCAGTACGTCCTGTTTGTTAACATCGCGGAAATATTCTGCCATTGTCAAAGCTGATAAACCAACCCGCATTCTTGCACCGGGTGGTTCGTTCATTTGACCGTATACTAATGCAATTTTTGAGTCATTCAAGTTATCGGGGTTGATAACTTTGGATTCAATCATTTCGTTGTAGAGGTCATTCCCTTCACGGGTACGTTCCCCTACTCCACCAAATACCGACACACCACCGTGTTGGGTTGCGATGTTGTTGATTAACTCCATCATAATAACGGTTTTGCCCACACCTGCACCGCCGAACAGACCAATTTTACCGCCACGTCTGTA
>JBCBPQ010000094.1:0-24117 GCA_039820645.1 Cyanobacteria bacterium J06633_8
AATATGGCAAGGAGTCAGGTTGTCTTGATAAATATTGGGAATTAATCTAACACTGCCATTTTCATATTTTTCAAAGTACTTTTCTTCAAAACATGGATCTTGTAATATCATTCCAAAACCTTTAGTGAAGCGAGGAGCTACCGATTCGGCAATTATCACTCCGTAAGAATCTTGATTTAATCCATAGATTACTACCCTATCGCACTCTAATATTCGCCGCACTTCTTCGGTTGCAACTTCGAGAATATCTTGACGATGAAGAGATTGACGAATTAGTTTAACGGTGTCGGTAAAATATTGCGTCCATTCGGCTTCGCTGTCTGCTTGCTTTTTTAAATTTGCAACTTCGACTAAAACATTAGCGCTATCGAGAGCAAAACCCACTTGTATAGCAATCTGAGAAAACCAGGTAATTTCATGAGAAAGCCAATAACGCGGTTGTGAACATTGATGAGCAACCAATAAACCTATCAGTCTGCCTTCGTTAATAATTGGTGCCACTAAATTCGCTTTAACTTCGAGTTTTTCTAGTTGCTCGATATAACAAGCTGCAAGATTGGCTTCGTAAATATTGGCAATTGCTTTAACTCTTCCATCTTGATATTTTTCCATGTACCTTGCTTCAAAACAAGGATCTATGATTATCGTTCCCAAAGCTTTTGTGAAGCGAGGAGAAACCGATTCGGAACTTATCAATCCCTCTGATTCTTTATTTAAACTATAAACTACTACCCGATCGCAATCTAATACCCGACGAACTTCTTCAGTTGCAGTTTTGAGAATATCTTCTGTAATTAAAGATTGGCGAATATATCTCACTGTTTCCGTAAAATACCGCGCCCATTCTTTATCAATATTCGTTTGTTCTTCGTAGATAAATGCCTGCTGAGACTCTTCAAGATTAACTTTAAGAATATCTGTTGACTGAGATTCTGAAAAATGATCCTGTGAAGAAAAATCTTGATTATTTTTAGGCGTATTCAAGTAGTTATCTGTCATTTATGTGGTACGAATATGAATAAATTGCAAAGTCAAATAAATTGTTCGGAAAAGTATTGAAATACATTTTAGGTGATTTGTATTTTACATAACAAAATAACTGTACATACTAAATTATGGTATAGTTATTTACAGATTATAATAATAATAATTTGGCTATTTTTGAAGAAAAATCAGAATAAATTCTAAAAATACAATTTATTTAGTAATAAATAATACTATTTGCTCATTTATCACGCGGTACATGCCCACGAGCAAGTATGCCTATCCGACAAGAATTTTATGATATTAGGGTTCCACTAATTGCAAAAACTGATTATGAAGTCTCTTCGGAACTAGAAAAATCATTTTTGGACGAAAACCTTGAGGATATTTAGTAATTTGGATAAACTTCGGTTTCAAATGTATTTTTGATTTATCTTTAAACTTGATAAAAGCGAAAATACGATAATCTAGTTCTCGCGCAAACTGTAAAACCCGGCTATCAGGAAAAGCTTCCGATAAAATTAAAGGCTGTTCCTTTTGAATTAAATTTTTTCCTCCTAACAAGACTTCAGTATCTGCACCTTCCACATCCGTCTTAATAGCAGTAACTCTTAAATTTGGATGCTTGCTAGCAAAATTATCTAAAGTATCAACTTTAACGTTAATACAGCGATTAGAATTTTTCGATTTCGCATTTAATCTGCTTAACTCAGGTAGCTTGCTAATATCAAGCTGCATTTCACCAACTTTTGAATAAACAGCTTCTTGAATCACTTGGATATTATCAACTCTTTGAGCATTTTGTTTTAAAGCCGCGATACTTCTTAAATCCGGTTCAAAAGCATAAACGCTATGACAATTAGGAGAAACCAATAACGAATAATAACCAATATTAGCGCCGATATCTAAAAAGCTTTTGGATTTATCGAGGTATTTAATTAAATATTCTTCGCTTCCCCAATCAACAAAACCATTTTTTAAAAAAAGTTCGGTTCCGAATTTACTGTTACGAGGAAGATTTATTGATACCCCTTGATTTAATTTAAGAATATTATCTTTTTGAAGAACACGTTTATAAAATTGCCTGATAGAATACCGATAAAAAAATTTAGAATAGCCAACTTCACGAACAAGGTTCCAATTCAACATATACTCATAATTGATTGATAGCAATCATAAATTTTATAGTATTATAATGAATTACAGAGAAAAAAACAGAAGATAGAACTGATAGACGCGCAGATTTTAACCTTTAACCTGCCCAAAACCCGAAACCCAAGGATAAATTTCAAACTCCTGTGCTAAGAGGATGTTTGGGAAGTCATAAATACAACCACAAATTTTTAGATCCCCCTAAATCCACGCCACTTGCTACAACCGAGGGAGCCTCGGCAATGCAGTGGCTCCCCTTATAAAAGGGGGACTTTTACCCCCCTTTTATAAGGGGGGAAGGGGGGATGAACCGATAATGCCGGTTAAAAACGATACTTTTCAAACAACCTCTAAGAAATTAATAAAACAGCGAACCTTCGTAGGTATAAATCAACCTCTTCTATAAACAGCATTGATTGGTAAAGGTGTCGGTTGATATGCTTTTAAAATAACTTTTAGTTTTCCATTATTGATGCAGTCGCCAAATAACCAAATAGGCAATACCGAAATACCAATTCCAGATAAAACAGCTTCCCGGATAGCTGTAGAATTATCAACTTAATCGGGGTTTAAAACCCCACCGTCAATTGGCGTGCTAGTAATTGGTTGGGGTAAAAACCCCATCCAATTACCTCTCCCTCTCTCCCTCACTCCCTCACTCCCTCCCTCTTTATTTGTTTGCAAATTTCCTGTAACTTCTACTTTTATAGTTTTATCTTTACTTTGAAAATGCCACACATTCCCCGTTGAAAGTCAGGTATAACTGACATCTTGCACCATTATCGTTAAGCATTCATAACCGCCTTAAAATCAATATTGGCTACATACAAAGTACGTTGAAACGCACTAAAAGTCTTGCTCAGTCTTCTTTAGAAGACTTTGTATATTAGCCTGAGAATTTATTTATCAGGCGGTTGTTGAGCTTGGGATGCAAGATGTAATACCAATTCTGTATGAGGCTGAGCTAAACGCCCTCACTCTGTAAGAGTGGGGCTAACCAAACAAAGCCCCTCTTCAGGGGCTGAATTCGGCGCATCTTCTTGACGATATTGATTAAAAGTAGAATCCGATAGCGACTCTAATAATCAAGAAGATAAGGAAAAATCTTTTGTGAATAGAATCTCATAGGTTTTTATCAAAAGAATAATTGTCAAGGCTAAAGTGTTTAATACAAACTTTTATCTGGATTTTAATATTGAGTGCTTTTTTCTTGTTTCCAATTAATAGCTGCCAAATAATATTTAAAGGCTCTGGTATCTGATTATATAAATAATCATTTTTTAGTAAGAAAAAATAGTATACACGGACACAATTTTAACCCAAAAAGACTTTATTGATATTGACAATTAACCAGAAATTTTACCAGCAATTCAGTACTATATATTTTACAAAGCTTTTTTCTCAAGGTTTTACTCACTTTACTAATCATCAATATGTTGTGATATCTTAACAAAATTAAGTAAAGATTATCTAAAAATTACTGTATTATTATCTACATGAATTCTGGCTTATGAAGACGAATTTACATAATTTGTAAAGGTTGTTCTGAGTTAATTTGTGAGGAGAAAAAAAGTGATACAGAATATATCGAAATTGTGGGTTAATAGTCCTGCTATACTAGGTGCGACTTTAATAATGGTATCTGTTAGTACGGGTTTAACAGCAGCGAAAACCATAGCAGCGCAGACCGATTCTGAGCTAATTGTTAAAGATTATCATCAAGTAACAAAAACATCTTTTCAATTAAGTGAAATTCCTCAAATTACGGCAAATAATATAGATTTATCAGTTGATTCTAAACAAAATTCAAACGTATTATCTGTAGATAAACTGTCTCAAGCTCAGAAAAAACCGGTAAAATCTCAAGTTACTTCAGTTTCTCAACTATCCGATGTTCAGCCTACAGATTGGGCATTTGCAGCTTTGCAATCATTAGTTGAACGCTACGGTTGTATAGCGGGTTACCCGAATGGAACTTATCGTGGCAATCGTGCTTTAACTCGTTACGAATTCGCAGCTGGTTTGAATGCTTGTTTGGATAGAGTTAATGAGTTGATTGCTACTGCTACTGCTGATATCGTATCTCGTGAAGATTTAGCAACACTACAACGCTTGCAGGAAGAATTTTCTGCCGAGCTTGCAACTCTGCGCGGTAGAGTTGATGCTTTAGAAGCCCGTACAGCAGAACTCGAAGCAAATCAATTTTCTACTACCACCAAACTTCAGGGTGAAGCAGCATTTACCCTTGCAGGTGCCCAGGGAGATGATATAGATGCCGAAATCGTCTTTAACGAAAGAATTCGTCTTCAGTTAGTATCTAGTTTCACGGGTAAAGATAAATTATTTACTCGTTTAACTACCGGAAGTATTGGTAACTCATTTGCGGATGAAATCGGTACTAATGAAGGTCGTTTTGCCTTTGACGGTCCCGGTACCAACGATGTTGTCCTTGATAGATTGCACTACGTTTTTCCGGTGGGTGACAAACTCAAAGTAACCGCAATGGCAAGTCTGGGAGCGCACCACTTCTATGCAGATGTGTTCAACTCCGGCTTAAATACTGGTGGTGGTGCAACTGGTGCCATGTCACGATTCGCCGAACGAAATCCCATTTATCGCTTAGGAATTGCTCGCTCTACAACAGGTGTTGGCTTTAGCTACAAGTTAGCCGATGCCATTAAAATTGAGGGTGGTTATCTTGCTAAAAATGGTTCCGATCCCGACCAAAAAGCAGGATTATTTAATGGTAACTATTCCGCTATGGGACAACTTGTTTTTAAACCAGCCAAAAGATTTAAACTTGGTTTGACCTACGTTAACGGTTACGATCCTGGTGATGGAACCTTTGCATTTGGTGGAACTGGAACCGACTTTGCGAATGGTTTACTTCCCGGTACAGAAGAAAGACGAATTAACAGTAACTCCTACGGGGTACAGGCTCAACTCGATCTTAGTTCAAAGTTTAGTATCAGGGGTTGGGGTAGCTACACTGATGTCGATTTCAACGGTGGAGGAGATGCCGAAATCTGGAATTATGCCCTAGCTTTAGTATTCCCCGACTTGGGTAAAAAAGGTGGTTTAGGTGCAATAATTGCAGGTGCGGAACCTTATGCTGGCGACATTTCACCAAGACCTGCTAACTTTGAAAATGACACACCGTTACATGTTGAGGCATTATACAAGTATCCCATCAACGATAATATTTCAATTACACCGGGAATCATTTGGTTAAAGTCTCCCAATCAAGACGAAGATAATGAAGATGTCTTCATTGGTGCCTTGAGAACTACCTTTACTTTTTAATGGGTATTGGGGATGGGCGATGGTTAAGAGTTAAGAGTAGCGAGTAGTTCTCCCTTATCGTTAGAAAATCTCCTATAACCTAGTGGTATACCAAGTTAACTATGCGGGGTTAATAATGAGAAGAACAAATTCTTTTCTCCCCCTACTCCCCATGCTTCCCCTGCTCCCCGCAGCTGCCCCACCCGGGAATGTTCCCTTGTGAGAGTACTAGGTTGGGTTGAACGTTAGCGCAGCATGTCCGCAATGACATAGCGAAACCCAACATTTAACTTAGTAGAATACAGATGAACCTCACCCTTCTCCTTGACAAGCAAAGGAGACGGGGGTGAGTTTTCCCTGACTCTAAGAGGAAACTTTCTCATGGAATATCTACACACAATGGTTCGCGTCAGCGATTTAGAAAAATCCTTAGACTTTTATTGTAACAAGTTGGGATTAGTTGAACTTAGAAGAAAAGAAAGCGAAAAAGGACGTTTTACCTTAGTCTTTCTTGCCGCACCCCAAGACGTAGAAAAAGTAAAAGAATCAACATCTCCCTTAGTAGAACTTACTTACAATTGGGACCCCGAAGACTATCAAGGTGGGCGCAACTTCGGACACCTTGCTTATCGAGTTGACGACATCTACGAAACCTGCGAACGCTTGAAATCAGGCGGCGTTACTATCAACCGTCCCCCACGCGACGGACACATGGCTTTCGTGCGATCGCCTGATAATATCTCCATCGAGCTCCTGCAAAAAGGAGACGCACTACCACCGAAGGAACCTTGGGCTTCTATGAAAAATACCGGAAGCTGGTAATCAGTTAACAGTTAACAGTTAACAGTGAGCAGTTAGCAGTGAGCAGTTAGCTGGTAAAAATTAGCAATGTAGTGGGAGCGTTTCGCTCCCTAGTAAAAATATTTCTTCTGCTTACCTCCACTCCGCAATTTTGGCTTGTTCGAGTACTAGTAGTGCACCAAGTGGTCTGCGTACTAGATTTTAGACAATAGGTGTCCCAAAGATTTTCACCTCTGCTATAGAAATCACACCGATTTCCGCCAACTGAATTCTTAGGTAACGTCCCGTTGCATTAATGTCAAGGGTTTCAGTATCTTCTACCTCATTTGGATTGTTGTAACGCCAGACATCAGGCTCTTCCAACAGGGCACTCAGGTTTCCCCCTGTAAATTCCTCCTCAGAGGTCAAGATATAGTAGTTAGATAAGGGCTGATTGCCAACGAAGATTTGAACGGAACTGAGGTTATAAATAGCACCGAGGTCAATCTCCCAAAATGCCTTATCTTCAATGGCGGTAGCTGTGACAGAGCCGTTCACAAAATTATTGTCCATATTGCCATCTACTGCACGGGAAGCAATGGCTCCTGCCGCCGTGGATGATTGGAATGTTGGTTTACCAAAGGCTAGGTTACCGTCATTGGGCTGACTATTAGTAATGGTGATTTCTACTTGAGTAGTATCTGAACCGCCTGCATTATCGATAACAGTCAGTGTTGCCGTTTGTTTCCCCATAGTATTGTAAGTATACCTGGGATTTGCCTCGGTAGAGTCAATTGTACCATCCGAATCAAAATCCCACTGATAGCTTAGCTGGTCGCTATTGGGAGAATTAGAACCTGCACTACTAAAATCAACGGTCAAGGGTCCTGTGCCTGCGGTTACAGAGGCGGTAGCTTCGGCATTGGGAATTAAGATTTCACCACTACTGGGGTCAAAATTCAACTGATAAAGCGTCCCCTCGAACATTGACAGGTATTGAATAGTTCCGTTGGGAGCCATTTGAATATCGACGGGACTATTATAATCACCAAAGTTGCCAAACTGCTGATAGTTACCATCGGCATCAGCGGTGTATAGAACATTTTGACCAAAGTTAGCAAAGAAATAGCGACCATCGTAAAGGTTTGGATAATCCGTACCTCTATACACAGCTCCACCCGTGATAGCATCATACCCACCGGCATGGGGCAATTCAACATAGGCACTTTCATAGACAAAGTTGTCAGGAACGGTACCGTAGCGGGTACGATTATCACCCTCGAAGTAGGGCCAACCAAAATTAAGCTGCTCGGGTTCGGTGGCATCAGTTCTGATGACATTAATTTCCTCTGGTCCTCCATCCGTCACCTCACCGAAGTAAACATCTCCCGTAGTTCGATCCACAGTCCAGCGCCAGGGATTACGTACACCTGTAACCCATACTTTGGAGCGAACGCTATCAGGATTAGCTGGGTCGTAGTATGGATTTTCTGGAATGCCAAATCCTGTATCTGGGTCTACACGGAAGAATTTGCCTTGTTTGGAATCTGGGTCTTGAGCTTCAAACCGGAGGTTGTCGCCAAATCCACCATCACCCCAGCTAAATATCAAGTTGCCGTCATTGTCAAAGTCCACATCGCCCACAGCGTGGGTAGCATGGGTCATTTTATGACCATCCAAAATGACTTCCCGAGTAGATAAATCTGCCACATTAGGATTAGTTTCCGAGACTTTCACTCGAATTAAACGACCGCTGGCAGCAGAACCAAAATCTGGACGATCTGGTGTTTCGGGTTCTAAGTCAACAACATAGCTAAGATAAACCCAGCCATTGTTTTCAAAATCGGGGTCCAAAGCAATACCCATTAAGCCCCTATCCCAGTAGGAGTTCACTTCTTCATTGATATCGATAAAGGTACTGGTTACCTGACCATTTTCAACAATTTTTACCCTACCCGCTTTTTCGGTGACAAAAATACGGCCATCATCGGCATAGGTAAAGGCAAGGGGATTATCGAGTCCTGAGACTAAAGTTTCGCGGGTGAAGCCTGTTCCATTGGGTATAGGGTTTTCAAACTCGTCAGAAGCATCAGTTGGTCGGAGCCTGATGTTATCCAAGAGGGGACCATAGCCATCCGATGCACCAGCTACATCGGATTCTCGTAGGGTGATACGGTCGCTACCACCGGTACCTGTAACTGTAGCAGTAAAGGTTGTCCAACCATTGTTGGACGGGAATCGTGTGGCATCAATGACTGTTCCGTTCCATTCTACAATGACTGCTTCGCCGGGACTGTCTAAAGACCCTCTGCGCGCTCTGACATCAAAGGTTAACTTATAGGTTTCACCAATATCAGTTTGAATATCCTGATAAATACCGTCTAATACACTGCCACCTTCATAGTCCAATTCAAGGTGGTTGGAACCATTACTGGACAATACTCCATTGTGCCCACTATCCCAAATTTCCAGACGTTCTCCATTCAGAGATTGCCAGCCGGGTACTTGAGCAGCATCCCATGTACTCCATTGATTGTTATCAACATTATTGGCTTCAAAGGAACCATTGACTAATAGATTACTAACCCGCAGAGAAACATTATCTAGCAAGGGTCCTAAACCGTTAGATGCACCGGTCGTCGCAGATTCCCGCATTAGTAAACGGTCGGTTCCACCAGTACCCACAACTTCAGTGGTGATAGTTGTCCACAAACCTTGACCAGAAGCCTTAAATCCATCCGCTTTTAATTTCTGACCATTCCACTCAACCACAACAGCTTCATCATCGCTGTTGAAATTAGCGCCACGCGATCGCACGTCAAATTTTAAGGTATAGGTTTGCCCTAGTTGAGTTTGAATATCTTGATAGATACCGTCTAGAGCAGCATTGCGATAGTCCAGTTCAAGGTGGTTGGAACCATTACTGGATAATACTCCATTGTGCCCACTATCCCATAATTCAATGCGCTCACCGTTCAATGACTGCCAACCAGCTACTGCCGATGGGTCAACTGTAGTCCATCGGTCATTATCCACCGCGTTCGCCTCGAATGAACCATTGGTCAACAGATTTAACAGTCCCTGGTAAGAGCTTTGAGTGGATTGATTTACTGTTATGGTAGCTTCAATGTTCCCAGTAGTAACTTCTAATTCCCAATCACCACCTAATTGACTATTACCAGTTAAATCATCAGAAGCTGCAATATCAGCATTAGTTAATTGACTGAAGTTGTTAACAAAGTCAATTCCTGTTTTTCCTGCTGCTAGATTACAACCGTAAAAAAGAATATCGCCATTTTCTTTTAAAGAATTAGACCAAGTTGCTAAATCTTCACTATAACTATTTAAATTATTAGTATTGAGATTAATTGAGCCTAATTCTAGAGAACCTGCTTTTCCATGAGAAAGAATGTGAATACTATCAAGTTGATTGTAATTAGATAGGATTTCAGTGATTTGTTCGACACCATCACGACTCGAATCCAATAGAATTACCTGTGTATTGTTAACTCCTGGAATTAGAGTTTGATAATTATCAAGATTTGAGTCAATAAAAACAATATTGGAGTTATCTTCAAAGTTTGTATTGATATTGATATCGTTAATATCTATCATTCGTTAATTATGATTAATGATTAGTAAAAAAATATAGATTTATCTAAGTAAGGTATTATCAAAGCTATCATCATATATTCGGAGATAAATTTAAAACTCAATAAAATAAAAAATGATTACTGTAAAAATACAATCAAGATTTTGTAAGGAAAAAATTATATATTTATCAAGAATATATAAAGCCATTTACTAACATAAAAATTTTTTGTTTATGATTAAGTAAGTCGGCACAAATAAATCGAGCCATGTAACTAAATGTAAGCTTTTACGTAAGGGCTGAAATCCTTTGTTCCCAAAAGTTTGTGTTTTACTGAATTTTTTGTTATTTAAACTACTGGAAAAATTTTTCAGAATTCTGCGGAATTCAAATCTTCATGAAGTAGTTACTCATACCAACAGCAATACTGATAAAGATTGCAAGTTTGGAATTTTCTTATTTTTAATGGGGTTTATCGTTTTCAGAGCGTGATGTGAACGGGTTTTAGTGCATGAGTTAGATTACCTTCCCTAGTAGTTACTCATGTAGAGAAACTCACAAACCCCTATAGTCGAGCAATGCTATGCAGGCTGGCTAAGTTTGTCAATTTAAATTTCTATCAAAAGAGAACAAAATCTCCGCATGCCTCTTATAAATCAAGTCAAAAAAATTTGCGATCGCCTTGCTCTTGCTGGTTGGAGAAACCTGTTTTTACAGCATGGTTTGGATATTACTGCTGCGGATTTAAAAACGGAGCTAACTAAAGAGCTTACCAGTATTGACCGCTCTGTGGAAGGATTTGAAGATTTTGCTTTTGAAGGTAAGCGAGGTATTGAACCTGGAAATCCGGCTAGCAGTTTACTTTATCATGGCTTTGCTTCCACAAATGTAGTTAAAGGTGCTGATGGATGGGATTTAAGAGAGTTTCCAACGGGAGCAGAAATTGAAGTCATCGAAAATTATGTCTTCGGTATCGAACCCCCTTCCCTATCGGATTTAACCAATCGAGGGCGGGGACAATTAATGGCAATTGTTGTTTTTGCTTCCGAATACCGTCCCGCCTCGGAAACCGTTCACCGCAAGCATGCTGATATGTGCTTCTCTCGGACTGGTGTAGCGCGTGTTGGTACTGCTGCACCTGTATACGATGCTCGCAACCGTGGTTTTGTTCCTTTTGTTGAGGGTGATGATTTTGCTTTCGCAGTTCTAGGCAGCCGCTATTCTGCTTATATTGCAGTGCAGTTACAGGGAAATGAAGACGTTTTTGGTCCCATGAATTTCAGAAACGACCAAAACCGAGAATTTTGGGTTCCCCTACACAAACTTTTCGATGGAGATGAATGCATTCGCGGCTTAAATTTAAACGTAAGCCTGGAAGCCAATCACGTTAATGAAAAACTGCGTCGATTGCATTTAGAGCTACAGAAACAAGGTTTAGATACCGGCTGGAGCGAACCAGATATCAGCCAACCTCCATTTATCTTCAGTGAGGGAATCGCTGAATGGTCGAGAAATCCCGAACATGGCAAGGGTATGTTGATGCCGGTGGTACATAATAATTTAATTGAAGCAGCGCGGTATCAAAATAAACCCCTAACCTTTAAAGTTCCACCCAACCCCGGAAACGGTTTCTCTCCCAGTTTATTAATTGAGTCCAACGGACGCTCTCGTTCCGCTCCGGAATACGTCCACGTTCGCCATCAAGTACAGCCAGACGGTACTATTGTAGACTTAAACAATCTTCCCGATGTCGCCGAAAAAGTACGTCGAGGTGGTTACGAAGCTCAGCACTATCTCGACTTTACCGGTGATGGTTGGATTGATGCCGTAGTACCAGAACTCGCCACAGCATTTCCCCGTCAGATACCGGCTTATTCCCTAGTAACTGCCCCCGATTTCTATCCTAATTGCGACCAGCGAGAACTATTAGAATGGTGGCAGCAAAGAGTACCAACTAGCTTAAGAAATAGCGTTTGGTCCCAACCTCCTTTAACCCTATCCGACGAACGTTTAGCTCCCAACTTACAGCTAGAAGGTGCAGACTTTAGAGCCGAAGATACTACAGCTACCGCAATTATTTCTCTACCCTTGAGCGGTTCTGCACGACAAATGCCCTTAGGAAATGCTCAAACCATGAGACATACCTATTTGCCAGATGCTGCGGCTGGGGTATTTGCACCAGGATGGGACACCAGTGTAGACAATATCAATAATACCAACCATTTAGCAGCCTACGGACTGGGCAGCCCCTTCCCAGAAGATGCCAAATTATGCGCTGCCTTGAGTGCATTTTGGCCCGCCGTCGCTCCCGATGCCGGACGTAGTTTCTCCAGAAATTTTGCGACAGTCAGCCCTATGACAGATGCAGAAATCATCGATTTACCCTGGGATGGAGTAGTAGGACCCTCTGTTGTAGTTCGTAACAATCAACAGCTAGTTGAATATACCCGTTTTGAGCATGTTGACTATATTCAAAACAGCTTGAATAAGAAATTTTCCCTATCACTAACCGGAAAAGTTGATGTCAACGAATATACCAACCGCGTCATAGCCATGACAAGAGCATACCAAGCTGCTGGAATTGGCGATCGCGAAAAAAGAGCATGGGGAATCCTATCATTCCGGGCTGTTGAACCAGAAGAGCGGGAGTTAGAGGTAGCAATGAAGCAAACCGGAACCAGATTGCAAGGTAATGTATACAGATTTGAATTTTATCGTCGCGGCAGAGAAATTCAACACGACAGCGATTTCCGCAAAGTTTACGTAGAAATTTTAGAAACAGTTGTTACCTTTGTCGGCGCTCCCCCCAGAATTCTTGCTCAGCGCAATAATAGCGGTTTTCAAGCCGTGAGAACTGTTTAGGATTGATTCCTTTGAATAATGCAGCGCACTACACCGCGAGATGAAACCTATGAAAATATGGGAAAACCTCTCCCAACACAGTCTGTGTGGGGAGTGAGTTGCCGGTTGGGGCCCTCCAAAGGGGCAGGTGATTCGAGGGTTCACTCGTTTTTATTCTCAATAACCTGCCCCTCGACAAGCGGTTCATGACCTTCGGTCACGCCTGCGGCTACCCATATTTTCAAGCAACAGTTGCAGCCCCCTTCCCTCCTAGGGAAGGGGGAAAATTAAGCCTCTCTCCTTGCAGGAGAGAGGTTTGGAGAGAGGTTTTTTTAATTTCCCGCAGATGTCTATTACCATTCACCCATGCCCAATGCCCCATCACCAATAACCAAAATGAATTCTTCTATCTCAACACAAGTATTAATAATAGGTTGTGGTCCTGCTGGTTCTGCTGCTGCGATATACTGTGCCCAACATGGTCTTTCTACCGTAATTATAGATAGCCTGGAGTTCCCCCGCGAGCGTCCTGGAGAAACCTTTCATCCCGGAATGGAACCCCTGCTCAAACAATTAGGCGTAGCGCAAAAGATAAATAAAGCTGGGTTTGTGCGTCATCAAGGGAACTGGGTAGAATGGGAAGACAAAGGTAAATTTATTCCCTTCGGTGCCGATGAATCGGGAAACTGGCAGGGTTTTCAAGCATGGAGAGCCGATTTTGATTCTATTTTACTCAATCGCGTTCGAGAACTGGGAGTGACTATACTGCAACCTTACCAAGCGAAAAAATTAATTGTAGAGAAAAATAGAGTTATCGGTGCAGAAACATCCGCAGGTTGCATACATGCTGACATTGTCATTGATGCTGCTGGTTCTCGACATTGGCTAGCTCGGCAACTGGACATAGAAATTATTCCCCACAGTCCTCGTTTAACAGCTTACTACGGTTACGCTGAAGGAGAATGCCCCGCACGGGATAAAATACCCGCTATAGTCGCAGATGAGAAAGGCTGGACTTGGACGGCGAAAGTAAAGCCTCAACTCTATCAATGGACGAGATTGTTTTTTCAAAGGTCGCATTTAGAAGCAAACTGGATACCCCAAGAACTAATCGGACTGACACCAAAAGGGAATACACGTAAAGCCGATGTCACTTGGAGAACTGTATCAGTCCCCGCCGGTACTGGTTATTTTCTGGTTGGTGATGCAGCCACAGTCCTTGACCCGGCTTCCTCTCACGGTGTTCTCAAAGCCTTGATGTCCGGAATTATGGCAGGACATTTAGTTACCCATGTACAGCAACAAGGCTACCGAGAAAATCTAGCTGCCGAAGCATATTGTAAATGGGTAGGTGAATGGTTTAAACAAGATGTAATTAAGTTAAGAGAATTTTATGGTAAGTTACCTAATTCCCACTTAGGGAGTTTCTTATAAAGAATATATATACTACTCAAGGAAGTGAATTGCCACAAGCTATACTTATTACCAGCAATTTAAGTAAAAATATTTAGAGATAAGCAATCGTCGTGACCGTAGATTAAGTGTCACGATTATTAGATTTGCACTTTTGTGCATAGGTTCAATATTCATTTGCCATTAAAATTCAAAAAGTCAGGTACTGCTATGTTACTAGGGTTGAAGAAAGCTATGTCAAGTTTCTGTTCTATTCTTCACGAGATTCCAGCAGTAATATCATGTCCAGTTAAACAGTTATCATATCTGTGGGGGCTAAGTAATAAGTAATAAGTAATAAGTAATAAGTAAGGTCGAGTCTAAACCGTTATTTTTTTTAATAAGGTTATATCGTAAGTAATTAACCGGACTTGACTCACATCTTGCACCACTGGGAGAAACCCGGTTTCTTTACGATTTCACAACGAGATATTCATGCTTTCACAAATAGAAACCGGGTTTCTTTGAGCGAAATTGAGCAAGGTGCAAGATATGTGTTGATATAACATCGATTCTGATGTTGATTCAAACTATAGGAGCTTGATTGTAAGTTAGCAAGGTTTTTTCGATAAAGTTAAGTAAACTTTGAGTTTAAACAAATGTGAGTAAAAACATGGTATACGTAGATTTTAAAGACCCCCAAGTTTGTGAGGATTTGGTAGTGGAAAGAAAGCTGGGCATTCTTGTCGTGGATGACCATCAATTAATTTTGACTGGTACTCTTGATGTATTAAATCGTGAATATCCTCAAGCTGATATCATCAAGGCTCAAACGGCACAAGAAACGCTTTCTCTTATTCAATCCCATCAGTTCGATTTGGTTGTGATGGATTTGTCAATTCCCGACAGCCAAGGAGAAAGGGCAGAAATTGACTTGGGAATTCAGCTTTTGCGTAATTTGCTTAAAGAATATCCCCATCAAAATTTTATTGTTCAAAGTAGTTATTTGAAAGCATTAGTCCGCATTAAACATGAAATTGATAATCACCAAGGCGGATTTGCTATTGCAGACAAAGGATTGCCTGAAGATGAAATGTTGATGCGAGTTAAGTTGGCGATTATAGGAGCAACTCATACCCAAGATATCAAAACAGGAATTGAACTCAAGTCGGAATGGGTAGATGTTTTACGGTTGGCTTTTGAAGATGGTTTGACTGATAAAGAAATCGCCAATCAGATGTATAAATCAGAACGGTCAGTCCGGACTTACTGGACAAAAATTCAAGATGTTTTGGGAGTATATCCTGAAGATTGTAAGCAAAGCGGCAAGAATCTGCGAATCCAAACTGAAATTCGTTCCCGAGAAGAAGGTTTAATTGATTGATATTTGATATAGAAATAAAACTAATTCGGGGACTAGATTGTGAGAACAAAAATCTGGGGTTTTATTTACAAAGAATCTAAGTTGTGGCTGCGTGCTGCACCTCCAGGAATCATCGTGCTATTAGTAGTGATGTTAATACGCATGGTTGGAGGAATGCAATCAAGTGAATGGATGTTCCTCGATATAATGCTACGTTTGCGTCCCAAAGAATCACTTGACGAGCGAGTATTAATTGTAGGAATTGATACGAAAGATATTGAATTGGTAAACCAATATCCAATCCCCGATGGAAAAATTGCTGAATTACTTACTAAGCTGCAAAGTTATAAACCACGAGCGATTGGCTTGGATATATTCAAAAATGTTCCTGTAAAACCTGGTAGCGAGCAACTGACTCGGCTATTACAAGAAAATACTAATATTATTGGTATAGAGAAAATTTTCCCACCCGGAGAAGTTCCCCCACATAAAGCTTTGCCACAGCAACAAGTTGGATTTGTGGATTTATTCAATGATGAGGATAGCAAAAATCGCCGTTATTTGTTGTATACACCAAATCCTCAAAATTTAGAAGAAGATAAATATTCTTTAGCTCTACGATTAGTTACTCAGTATTTTAAAGCTGAAGGAACTAATTTAGAAACGGGTAAAAAGGATCCCAATGCAATAATGATCCGCTCAAAAGAATTACCTCGGATTACCAATAAGAATTTTGGTGGATACATTGATGTTGATGATGGGGGATTGTCAATTTTAATGAACTTCCGCAATAGTTATAAACCATTTCGTGTTGTGTCGCTGCGTCAGATTTTAAACGGCACAGTTAATCCAGAATGGTTGCGCGGGAGCATTGTTTTAGTAGGTAATCGCAATAGTAGTGCTGGCGATATATTTTATACATCTGCCGTACTCACATTAAAACTAAAGGGTCAAATTTATGGTGTTGACTATCATGCTCACGCTGTTAGTGAAATCCTTAGTTATGTAATTGATAATCGCCCAATACTAGATAGTTGGGGAGAAATAGAAGAATATATATGGATAATTATTTGGGGTTTTTTACCAATTGCCCTAGGAAGAATGACTCAATCTGTGTGGAATAATTTACTTAGTGTTGGTGTCGCAGTAATTATTTTGCTCGGTTGCAGTTATGCAATGCTGTGGTTGTGGGGTATCTGGATTCCTATAGCACCCAACCTACTGATATTAGCAGTAAATGGTGTTGGCTTGAGTGCTTTTGCATTTTACCAACACGATAAATTTTTGCGCTCCCAAATAAAGGAGCGTCAAAACACCATTGATTACACTTTTGATGTGATTCATAATGGTCCTTTGCAGACTCTTGCCTATGGATTAAGGCATATGCGTGCGAAAGATATACCCTATGAAAAACTTATTTGGCAGTTTGAAAAGCTCAATCAAGAAATTAGGGAAATTAGCGAATTTCTTAAGTTAGAAGCATTGGGTGAAAAAGAAGTTTTACGTTTGGGCAGTGGATTAATTTTAGATTTAAAGCGACCGCTTCATGATTTATTATATGAAGTATATTCTAGTACCTTAGAAAGAAATGATTTTGAGTATTTTAAAACTTTAAAAGTTAAAATTCGCAATTTCGATCCAATTGACGATAAATATTTAAGTCGGGAACAAAAACGCAGTATTTGCTTGTTTCTGGAAGAAGCATTATGTAATGTTGGTAAACATGCAGAAGGTGTGAAACGCATTCAAGCATCAGGTTCATATTCTGCAAGTCAGTATAATTTATGGGTGAAAGATAACGGTTCTGGAATTAAATCAAACCTTGAAAATAAAGGTACAAAACATTGTAAATTATTAGCCAAGCAATTAGGAGGAAATTTTCGTCGGGAGTCACTTAGTCCTCGCGGTACAATTTGCGAACTTAGCTGGATACCGATGAAAGGATTTTAGATTTTTGAATTTTGGCGTTGCTGAATCGTAATATGAAATTATGATTTCACATTGCAGGAGACGTAACAGTGTTACGTCTCTACACAGGTTTCATGTTTTGACAAATAGCTAATACAAACTAACCCGGTTGTACTGCCCTTTTCTTATCTATTAGGAAGGGGGTTTATTCTAATTGTTACCAAAATTAATAACTTCAGTTTTCTCTATGTTTAATATTAATAAAATCTGTTGATTGCTACTTATTAATCATGTATTATTTATAATAAGCTTGTTTGTATTTTCACTGTTCCATTTCAGAAAAAATATACAGTTAGCTGAATTTATTATGAATCATCGCAGTTTAAGATTTTGGCGAAATAGTCGCAGACTTACAAGTTTATTTTCAGCAGCGTTTTTCCTGGCTACTGCACTCCCTGCATATGCCGAATACAAGCCCCGCGATCGCAAAGCTGCTAGTGGATATTCTCGCGGTGCTGGTTCCCGTGGATGTCCTGGTAGTAGTATACCTCTAACCTTGCTTGCACCAAAGACATTTGTAGGTAAAACAGCTTCTAAACGTCCAATGCTGGCTTGGTACATGTCGAATCCTCAAACTGTACGATTCCAACTTGCAGAATTTATATCAGATAAACAAGTTAAAAAGATTGGTAAACCTAAAGAGATACCAGCAATAGCAGGCATTAATAAATTCAAGCTTCCTAGCGATTATTCCCAGCTTGCAGTAGGTAAAAAATATCTTTGGCAGATTACAATTGACTGCGAAGGTGAAGATTCAATAACTAGTCGTGCTGAGTTTAAGGTTGTCTCTCCATCCCCTACTAAAAAAGCATTTACAACCATACCAGAAACTGTAAAACATTATGCCCAAAAAGACTTATGGTATGAAGCCCTTGAAGAAGCCTTGAAAACAACACAAAATGGTAAACTCAGCCAAAGCGGCTCAATTTTAGTCAAACAACTTTCACAAGTAGAGACTCCGATAAAGAAAGAAGATATCGAAATCATCAAACAACGAAATAAATATCTTCAGAAAATTTCAGGTGTTGAGTTATAGGAATAAGTAGTCGTGCAAAATTAATTTAACATTCTAAAATCTTCAACACCCTGGGATTGCTTCGTTCCTCGCAATGACAATATACAATTAATTTTGCCTATAGGTGCCAAAAACCCGGTTTTTTGAAAAACCGGGTTTCTCAAATCTCACAAATGATTTAGGAATGCTATAACACTACTTTCTACATAAGTAAGTAAACAAAATGGGTATGCTTAAAGCCAATTACCAATAACAATCATTGGTGCCCAATATACGGGGTTGTCATAATCGATATCCATGCCTTCTGACTCCGGTAATTTTTTGGCGTTAATCATCTTTATTTGAGCTTGCTGCAATGCTGTGGCAATACTCATTCCTTCTTTACCGTAGTTTTGATAAAATTCTTCTACAAGTTTAGATGTTGATGCATCTCTAATGCTCCATAAAGAAGCGATGGCACTTTTGACTCCTACTTGCAATGCTACTCCAGCTAATCCTAACGTAGAACGGTCATCACCAACTGCGGTTTGACAGGCAGTAAGGGCAAGAAGTTCGACGCTATCGGATGGGCTGTTAAGATTTTGCAATGAGTTTTCTAATTCGCTGATGGTGATTTTTTTATTTTTGCCGGTGACTATAAAAGTGTCTTCGGGAATAACACCAAATTGAGCGTGGCTGGCAATATGAACTACGGGGTATGTAGTTTTTTGCAGTTTCTGCCGGAAATTTTCAGGGATAAAATTATCGTCGATTAAATCGGTATATTTGGGAAATTGTTGTTTAACTGCACGAACTTCTCTATCGACAGCAGACAATTCTTTAAAATTCTTGCCATCAATTGTAGCTGCTTTTGTTAAACCCAAAATTAATGCTTTTTGCTTGCTGCGGCTCGATTTGGGGGTGGTAATTCGTAAACTTGGAGTTGTAGCGATGGCGTAGGTTTCAACTAAATATTTTTGTTGTTCCCTGTCGTAAAGTGCTGCCATTGGTACGCTACGGAAAAATCCATCCTGAAGAAATACAAGGGTTTTGAATGTCTGGGGTGAAATATCTCCATCTTGAATAAATGGGCGAATTATCCAATCGTAAAGCTCTGCGGCAGTTGTCGTATCGTAAATCAGTTGTGCTCTTCCTCTACGTAAACCCCTGCGAAATTCGGCAATTTTTTTCTTTAGTTTGTCGGTACTAACTATTTTATCTGTACCTTGTTGATTGAAATCTTCAATCCACTTAAATTTGGTTTCTTGGTTGGCGGATTGTAATAAGATTCCGGTTTTACCATCTAAAATTATAGAACTCAAAAATGCTGTATTCTCAAACGCGGCACTATTGTCTTTATCTTGAAGAAGCTCGTCTACCTGTTTGGGATTCAAAGCGCTGAGAATACAATCATTACCAAAGTAATTCTGTAATTCTGCCAATTTCAAAGAATCGATGGTTTGCACAACTTTCGATAATTGATTAAGGCGCTCTTGATTATTAATTGCTCCAGTTTGCAAAAGTTCTAATCGCGACTGTGCTAATGTACGGTACAGTGGTTTAACAACATCGCGGAAGTCAAACTGCACATCTCGTTTTGCTGTCAAAATATCTTGACGGATATCTTCCAAAGTTTCATATGCACGCTGATAAGATTCAATCGCTTCTTTATTCTTATTCTGCTTATCTAAAATTCTTCCAGCTTGCCACTCCCACAAATACAAGCTATCTTTTGAACTCAACTTACTGTCTGCGGCAACAATTGCATTTTGGGTGTATGTTAACGCTTTTTGGTTATCTTGACGGCATTCCCAAAAATGTCCTAAAGCACCATTAGCATAAGATTGTAAGCGATTATCTTGTAAATTATTGCTAGTTAAAACTGACTGTTGTAACAAACTTAAGGATTGATTTTCCGGTAAAACAAATTTACTTGGGCAACCGATGAAGAGTGAACTTGCTTGAGAATTGCGTTGTAAATATGCTAAATCAATTGCTCCATAGACTTTTGTCGCTGAATCTGGTAAATTTTCATTTTGCTTTAAAGCATCTGCTAGCGTACTATTAAATGTTGCATCATCAACAACTTTTCTTTTATTTGTCTGGGAAGCCAATTGAATTAAATTTAATAATCCTCGCATCTGTGCTACATCTTCTTTTTGCTGGCGAGCAAAATTGATACTTTCTTGAAAATAGTTGCGGGCTTGATTGTAATCTTCCTCAGATTTTTGATTCAATCCTTGTGCTTTTTTTGAAAGAAGAATTTGCCTTGCTGAATTAGCTTGTAAATCCATCAATTGGGCACGATTTCTATAAGCATTACCCAAACTGTTTAATACTAAAAAATTTTCCGGAGCCGCTTTTTTTGCTTCATTTAAATAATTAATTGCTCTATCGTAATTTCCGATTAAGCGATATGCATCACCGAGAACTCCTAAAGCTGCCACCTTACCGGGTTTATCTTGGTATTCAATCGCAATTTGTGCCGCACTTTCCTTTTGACATTCTATCGAATCACTTCCTTTACTTGCTACTTTCCCACATAAAAGAGCGATCGCCTTTCGAGGTTGTCCCAAATTGCTATAAACTTGAGCAAGTTCTGTTTGCATTCTTCCTACTTGCTTGATATTTTTAGCGGCTCCATAATCGCGAATTGCCGCCGAAAGCGATGCAATAGCTGCTTTATCTTCCCCTAGTTTTTGGTAAGCACGTGCCAAATTTTCATTAACAACTGCCGTCGCCGAGGAATTATTTTTATACTCTTTGATTGCTGATTGCCAGTATTTTACCGCACTCCGATAATTACCAGCATTGTAGTCTTCAACTCCTCTTTTAACCAACGAACTAGCATTAGGAGCTTGTGCCGATATTACTTGCCCAAAGGATAAACTGATTAAAAGAGTTGCAAAAAATAATACTTTAATAAATCGATTGCGATTGTACTTTTGCTCTTTTCGGTAAAAGAGTTTAATTATATTTATGTATAGTCGCCGAGGCACCGAAAATAAAAATTTCAGATATTGATTTTGGCTATTCATAATTCAAATAGTGAAAAGCAGATTATAAGTAATTTAAAATACATTTTGATTCTTATAATTACTTGCCTAGACTTTATTTTTTAAATTAGCAGAAATATAGATAAATAACTCAGCCTTGCTGAAAATTTGCAGTTTAATGCAACATTTTCTAACACAGTTTTGAAATATAGCGATTTTCACTTGGATGCAATACAAATTTGACCTCACCCTCGTTCCCTCTCCTTAGTAAGGAGAGGGATGTCCGAGAGGACAGGGTGAGGTTTTGACGCTCATTGGACTCAACCGAAAAGCACTATACTGAAATATTCCACGGGTGAAGTGCGTAATGTTGAATCAGCATCTCGTATTTGGAAGAAAGGCGATGTAATTATTGAACCAACAGGAGTTTATAAGTTATCCGATGGAAGATTGTTTTTGAGTCGAACTTGTTAACAGCGCAGTTTTCTGCAATTAGTTTTGCATATTTAGTGAATGCATTACAAATTTATCTTCTGTAACCTAAGTATTAATCAAAGCTTAAACTTCTGCATCAGATTAATCAAAACTATTTAGAAGAGCAATTATGACTGACTTTAGAGGATGTTTGAAAAGTATCGTTTTTATCGCAATGCTCGGATGATCCCCCCTCCCCCCCTTAAAAAGGGGGGTTGAAGTCCCCCTTTTTTAAGGAGAATTAGGGGGTTCTCAAAAGTTTAGAGTATTTATATTGAAAGTTAAATTTAATGATTACATGAAGAAGTAATCATGAAGCGAGACATTATGATATTTTGATTCCAATATCATATTTTTGACAATATTTTGTTACCTATAATACATATCAAATGGTTATCTACCGACCGTTTCAACAGTTTTGTTTAACATTCATTTCCTGGCTTAGTATCTCTCAATTAACTGTATTAGCACAATCGGTAGCTCCATCGGGAGTGACAATTCCTCCCAATACACCAGAAAAAATAGAAGAGATTACTCCCAAACCATCACCAACCTTACCAGCAAAACCACCGAGAAAAACCGATCCCATACTTCAATCACCACCCCAAGAAAATATACCCAATACAACCTTTCCTAGCAGTACAACTTTCTTTGTTAAAGAAATTCAAATAAAAGGAAACTCGGTTTTACAAGATGAAATAAATCAATTAATAAAGCCTTTATTAGAACAGAAAAACATCACATTTCAACAGTTATTGCAACTGCGATCGCGAATCACCCAACTCTACGCTGAAAACGGTTATATTACCAGTGGTGCTTTTATTCCCAACAATCAAGATGTTGCTGACGGTATAGTACAAATCCAAGTGGTAGAAGGTGAACTCGAAGGAATTACGATTAGTGGATTGCAAAGGTTGCGAAAAAGCTATGTGCGTTCCCGAATTCAAAGACTCGCTGACAAACCTTTAAACCAAAATCGTCTCGAACAAGCATTACAACTATTACAAATCGATCCCGTTATCGAGCGAGTTAATGCCGAGTTAACAGCAGGAAGCGTACCGGGAAACAATATTTTACAGATACAAATTACCGAAGCTCCAGCATTCCACGCTGGGGTTAGTTTTGCAAATAACCAATCTCCCAGTGTTGGCTCATCTCAAGCAAGTGTTTTCGTTGCTCACGATAACTTACTAGGATTTGGGGATGAAGTCAGCGCTGAATATGGTGTCAGCCAAGGCTTAGACGTTTACAATTTCAATTATTCTGTTCCCATTAATGCCCTCGACGGAACAGTTGGTGTTCGCTTTAGCAACAGCGATAGTCGGATTATTGAAGACGAATTTAACAACTTAGATATCCGCAGCGAAACAGAAACCCTTTCCTTCAACCTGCGACAACCGCTAGTTTATACCCCAGACAGGGAATTTGCTTTGGGTTTAGCCTTTGATTTACGACGTTCTCAAACATTTATATTAGATGATATCCCATTTTCCTTCACAAAAGGACCAGAAGAAGGAGAATCCAAACTCAGCGTAATTCGCTTTTCCCAAGATTGGTTACAGCGTAAGACTAACAGTGTTTTAGCAGCACGATCGCAACTTAGTATCGGCATCGATGCTTTTGATGCAACAGTTAACGATAGCGGTACAGATGCGCGTTTTGTGGCTTGGGTAGGACAATTTCAATGGGTACAAAGATTATCTCCCCGAATTTTGATGCTTGCCAAAGTTAATACTCAACTGACAGGTGATTCCCTACTTTCAGCAGAAAAAATCAGCATCGGCGGAGTAGATACAATTCGTGGATATCGTCAAAATCAAGTAGTCACCGACAGCGGAGTAGTTGGAGGTATAGAAGTAAGAATTCCCCTAGCATCAGAAGTAGAAACCCTACAACTAATACCATTTTTCGACATCGGTACCGGTTGGAACAATCGCGGAGAAAATCCCTCACCACAAACCCTTGCCAGCTTAGGATTAGGCTTACAATGGCAACCATTAAGAGGTTTAGGATTGCGAGCAGATTATGGTATTCCCTTAATTGGCAGAGGAGAAAGTGGTGATTCCCTGCAAGAAAACGGCTTTAACTTTTCAATTAGATATCAACCGTTTTAAGAAGATCCAAAAAATAAATTATCCCATCATTTTACTTTAATTCCAGGCAAAACCGACGGTGGGATAAAGTTCGTTCGTTCGTAGTTGCGCTTCAGCGCCAAACAATTAAAACGAAGGAAGAAGGAAGAAGGAAGAAGGAAGAAGGAAGAAGTTACAAGGAAGAAGGAAGAAGGAAGAAGTTACAA
>JBCBPQ010000095.1:0-23874 GCA_039820645.1 Cyanobacteria bacterium J06633_8
TACGACTATTAATAGTTTGATAGTAATCTCTTACTGCTTGAGAAGGTGATGGCTGAGAATCTGTTTTGGGAATTTTTATTTGAGAGCCGTAAAAATAATTTGGAGATGTATTTGCATTTTCACTTGCTAAGGCACAATAAGCATTTTGATTGCGACGAACGTAATTTTTTAGTGACTCGATGCAATTTGTTCTACTGCTAAACTTTGCCACATAAACTTGATGGAATGGATTATTAGATAAATTCGGATAATCCGGCAACCAAAATTTTCCCGTTTGGTTATAGCCAGCATTTTTTAATTCTCTGATTTGATTGTTAGCGTTATTAATTTCTCTAAATGCCGAATCCGCTAGAAAATAAAACGAATCTGCTGCTTTTACAGGAGGAGTAGTAGCAAATTTAGTTGGTGTTACCGTTGGTTGCTCTGTTTCAGTTATTCTTCCTGGCTGTCGTGGTTGCTCTCGGAGATAAGCAAAAGCTAATAACACGCATCCCCCCATCAAACCACCTATTAATGCTGACTTAAACCAATTTCCGCTGCTACTGCTTTTTCTCATGTTGGCGGGTGAAGATGGCACCATTGGTACTGTTGCCTGTGTTGGCTGGGGTGTTAACGCCTCAAGCATTTCTCTCGCAGAAGAAAAACGTTCTCTAATGTGGGAGCGAATTGCTTTATCTAAAACTAGGGCAAAATTACTACTAATACCGTTTTTCTGCCAAATAATTTCACCACTGTAGCTATCAGTTTGCAATTCTTGGGGCAACTTCGCCGTCAACAAATAAATCGCTACCAATCCCAAACTATACAAATCACTTGCAAAAACAGCCCTACCCGCAGCTTGTTCAACTGCCATAAATCCCGGCGTACCAATTACAATTGAACTGGTAACATTTCCACCAGCATTAACTTGTGCAGCCATTGTTTCTCGCACCGCACCAAAATCGATTAAAACCGGCTGATTATCTGACGAGCGAATAATAATATTTTCTGGCTTGATGTCGCGATGAACAATGCCTTTACTATGAACGTATTCGAGTACACTTAACAAACCAATTAATATTTCCCGTACCCTAGATTCATTCAAACGCCCTCCATTGGCAATTATTTCGCTCAAAGTCTGCCCTTGAATGTATTCCTGAGCTAAATAAAATCGCTGCCCCTCGCTGAAATAGGCATATAATCGGGGAATCTGGTCACTACCATCACCTAATTCCTCTAAAATCGCCGCTTCTCGTGCAAATCTCTGCCGCACGATTTCATAGGTTTGAGGATTATCTTGAATTATTCTTAATTGTTTGATGACACACCGACGAGTAGAAGGTATCTGGGTATCTTCAGCTAAAAAAGTTTCTCCAAATCCACCGCTTCCTAAAGTTTGAATTATTCGATAGCGGTTGTTGAGCAGCATCTATATAAATTAATGGACTAGTAAGCAACAAGAAATACTGTCATATATTTTACTAGTAAATACTAGATATATAAGCTACAGAATCAAAACCTGCTGTAGCACTGGGTTGAGAATTAATTACTTTAGCTGCCAAACTTAGCCATTAACTCAGCTATATCTAAAGAAAAGATAATCCTTAAATATCCAGCTTGTAAATAGCATTAAATCATTTACTTTACTGCTTCAAATCTGGTTTTTATCTCAGCTTTTTTCTTCAGCTAGCACAAAATAAAATTTTTCCGATATTTTTTTGTAGCATCCTCATATTGACAAATTGGATGCTATATTAGTAAGGCTATTAGTGTGCGTACATATATAGATAGTTTTCTTAAAACCTGTGGCAAATTCAAGATCGGCTCTCAAGCGCGTTCAAGTTGCGGAACGCAATAGACTACGTAATAAATCCTATAAATCGGCATTAAGAACCTTGATGAAGAAATACTTCATCACCGTGGAGAAATATAAAGCCGAGCCTTCGGAAGACCTAAAGAAAGAAGTATTAGATAGTATGTCTGCTGCTTATCAGAAGATAGATAAAGCAGTTAAGCGAGGCGTACTCCATCGTAATAATGGAGCAAGACAAAAATCTCGATTAGCCAAAAAGCTAAACGCTGTAACTCAAGCAGCGAATTAGTTGAGTTCATAAAGTCAGCCAAATTTGACCTTAATAGCTGACTTTTAATCAAGGATATTCTCAATGCAGCTGATTGACACCCACGTTCATCTTAACTTCGACCAATTTCAACCCGACTTGGAAGCGGTTCGCTCTCGATGGCAGGAAGCAGGTGTAGTGCGCCTAGTGCATTCATGCGTTGAGCCATCAGAGTTTGCGGGCATCCAAGCATTAGCTAATCGATTTCCAGAAATTAGTTTTGCAGTGGGATTGCATCCTTTAGATGCCCAAAAATGGACATCTCAAACAGCATATGAAATTGAATCCCTGGCTAATTCCGGGGATAAAATTGTTGCGGTTGGGGAAATGGGGTTGGATTTTTATAAGGCTGACGATCGCGAGCAGCAGCTTTTGGTTTTAGAAAAGCAGCTAGAAATAGCCGCAAAGCTAGACTTGCCAGTGATTATCCACTGTAGAGATGCTGCATTGGAAATGAAGCAAGTGTTTGAAACTTTTAAACAGCAGTATGGAGAAAAGCTGAGGGGAGTAATGCACTGCTGGGGTGGAACACCAGAAGAAACCCAATGGTTTTTGGACTTGGGGTTTTACGTTAGCTTCAGCGGAACCGTTACTTTCAAAAAAGCCCATGCAATAAAAGAGTCAGCCACTATGGTAAGAGGCGATCGCCTTTTAATTGAAACTGATTGTCCTTTCCTAGCTCCAGTTCCAAAACGAGGGCAAAAACGCAACGAACCGTCCTACGTTCGTTTCGTAGCAGAACAAGTAGCTAATTTGCGAGGAGAAACTTTAGAGTCAATTGCTGCAACTACAACCAAAAATGCCTGCGATCTGTTTGGCTTAAAGCTATAAAAACTATTTGATTGTTTATGTAGTTGGGCTAGAAAAGAAAATCCTACTTTAGGAAGAGGAAAAATATGATATAATTCTGTCCTCCGATTATGTTTGCTTGGGTCATAATAGTTGAATGATGCTCGCAATATAATTATTAGCTCAATTATCTAAAAACTATCAAATAGAAGCTGCTTTACGATTCGCCTCGTATCCCAACTTCGCGGATATCCACGGTCGATAACTACCGCTTCGAGAACTGATACACAAGACTGATACATGAGTTATAACTAGCTTATTTTTTAATTGGCTAAATTATTTCATTTATAGAAAACTGTTTAAGGTTCTGAGCTTGGGACTAGAAAACTCGACGAAGGCATGGGAAGTAATCCAAGAAAAACTAGTTATTAATGCAGGAATTAATTCTTTTAGTAACAGGATATCATCACTACCAAGTTAGAAAGGCTGTTGAAATAGCGACGAGCATCCATGACAGAGACGGCATTGCTTGTTAATTAAAGCGAACCTTGGAGGGGGAATAAACAAAGTGAAACAGTTTCTTCTAAATAACAAATCGAGCTTATCTTTTAGCAAACTCAAGCAAATAATTGCGATGCAGGCAAAATTACTTTCTGGGAAAGGGAGGATTAATTATTTGACTATGATGCTATTTAAAGATTGTTATCCTCCATTTAATCCATGCAAAGGTTTCGCTACGACAGCGGCATGATGAGAATTTCCTAGACGAAAGACAACTTTAATCCCTTTAACCCCTTTATAGATTTTAATATGGGCATGAATTACGACTCAATGACAGAACCGGGCTTCATGTTGCCCGATTTGATTGAAATTCAACGTTCTAGCTTCCGCTGGTTTTTAGAAGAAGGGTTAATAGAAGAACTTAATTCCTTTAGTCCGATTACGGATTACACCGGCAAATTAGAACTGCATTTCTTAGGACAAAACTACAAGCTTAAAGAGCCTAAGTATGGTGTAGATGAATCAAAGCGTCGGGACAGTACCTATGCGGTACAAATGTACGTACCCACACGCTTGATAAACAAAGAAACTGGTGAAATTAAAGAGCAAGAAGTATTTATCGGTGACTTGCCTTTGATGACAGAACGCGGCACTTTTATTATTAACGGTGCAGAGCGGGTAATTGTCAACCAAATAGTTAGATCCCCAGGGGTTTATTACAAATCCGAAATCGATAAAAACGGTCGGCGTACTTATTCTGCAAGTTTAATTCCCAACCGGGGAGCATGGCTGAAATTTGAAACAGACCGTAACGATCTAGTTTGGGTCAGAATTGATAAGACTCGTAAGCTGTCGGCTCAAGTGTTGCTCAAAGCTTTGGGGCTTACCAACAACGAAATTTTCGACGCTATGCGTCACCCAGAATACTTCCAGAAAACCATTGAAAAAGAAGGGGAGTTTTCTGAAGAAGAAGCCTTAATGGAATTGTATCGTAAGCTGCGTCCCGGCGAACCACCAACAGTATTAGGGGGACAACAGCTTTTAGACTCCCGCTTTTTCGATGCTAAACGGTACGATTTAGGTCGCGTCGGACGCTACAAGCTCAACAAGAAATTACGCCTACAAATTCCAGATACAGTCAGGGTTTTGACCGCTCCCGATATTTTAGCAGCAGTTGATTACCTGATGAATTTAGAATTTGACATAGGTAGTATTGATGACATCGACCATCTGGGAAATCGTCGAGTTAGAAGTGTAGGTGAATTGCTGCAAAACCAGGTAAGGGTAGGTTTGAACCGTTTGGAGCGGATTATCCGCGAACGTATGACCGTATCCGATTCCGAGTCCTTGACTCCTGCTTCTTTGGTTAACCCCAAGCCTTTGGTAGCAGCCATCAAAGAATTCTTTGGTTCCTCACAGCTATCTCAGTTCATGGACCAAACTAATCCTTTGGCAGAACTAACCCACAAACGAAGATTGTCAGCACTTGGTCCTGGTGGTTTAACTCGGGAGCGTGCTGGTTTTGCAGTCCGAGATATTCACCCTTCTCACTACGGACGTATATGTCCGATTGAAACCCCGGAAGGTCCCAACGCCGGACTAATTGGTTCCTTAGCAACTCACGCCAAAGTAAATCTATATGGCTTCTTAGAAACTCCTTTCCGTCCCGTAGAAAACGGAAAAGTCATGTTTGAGAAGCAAGCGCTTTACATGACTGCTGACGAGGAAGATGACTTACGGGTTGCTCCTGGCGATACTCCCCTTGATGAAAATGGCTACATTCTAGGAACTCAAGTACCAGTACGCTACCGTCAAGATTGGGCAACTACCACCCCCGAACAGGTGGATTATGTAGCGGTTTCGCCGGTGCAAATTGTTTCGGTAGCAACAAGCTTAATTCCATTCTTGGAGCATGACGACGCTAACCGGGCTTTGATGGGGTCGAACATGCAACGCCAAGCAGTACCGTTGCTCAAGCCTGAGCGTCCTTTGGTAGGAACCGGTTTAGAAGCCCAAGCCGCGAGAGACTCGGGGATGGTAATTGTATCCCGTACCGACGGTGACGTAACCTTTGTAGACGCGACAGAAATTCGCGTTCGTCCCGCACCAGATCAGCGCGAAGAAGTTTACATAATTTCTAAGTATCAGCGTTCCAACCAAGATACCTGTTTGAACCAAAGACCTTTGGTAAGAATAGGAGAAAGAGTTGTTGCCGGACAGGTACTTGCTGATGGTTCTTCCACCGAAGGTGGGGAATTAGCCTTGGGACAAAATATCGTAGTAGCCTATATGCCTTGGGAAGGTTACAACTACGAGGATGCGATTTTAATTAGCGAGCGCTTGGTGCAGGATGATGTTTATACCTCAATCCACATTGAGAAATACGAAATTGAAGCAAGACAAACCAAGCTTGGGCCAGAAGAAATCACCAGAGAAATTCCCAACGTTGGTGAAGACGCGCTGCGAAATTTAGACGAGCAGGGAATTATCCGGGTTGGAGCCTGGGTAGAAGCCGGGGATATCTTGGTAGGTAAAGTAACGCCTAAAGGTGAATCCGACCAGCCACCGGAAGAGAAATTATTACGAGCAATATTTGGTGAAAAAGCCAGAGACGTAAGGGATAACTCTTTGAGAGTACCCAACGGTGAAAAAGGAAGAGTCGTAGACGTGCGGATATTTACCCGCGAGCAAGGTGACGAACTTCCACCAGGAGCCAACATGGTGGTGCGAGTTTATGTAGCTCAAAAGCGGAAAATTCAAGTCGGCGACAAAATGGCCGGAAGACACGGTAATAAAGGGATTATTTCCAAGATATTGCCTTTGGAAGATATGCCTTATTTACCCGATGGTTCTTGTGTAGATATCGTACTCAATCCCTTGGGCGTACCGAGCCGGATGAACGTAGGACAGGTATTTGAGTGCTTGCTCGGTTGGGCAGGTCATACCTTGGGAGTCAGATTTAAGATTACGCCTTTCGATGAAATGTATGGTGAAGAATCATCCCGACAAATCGTCCACGGCAAGCTACAAGAAGGAAGAGACGAAACCGGCAAAGATTGGGTATATAATCCCGACAACCCAGGCAAAATCCAAGTTTATGACGGTCGTACCGGAGAACCTTTTGACCGGGCAGTAACTATTGGTGTAGCTTACATGCTCAAACTGGTTCACCTGGTAGACGACAAAATCCACGCTCGTTCCACCGGTCCTTACTCCTTGGTTACACAACAGCCATTAGGTGGTAAAGCACAGCAAGGGGGTCAGCGCTTCGGAGAAATGGAAGTATGGGCTCTGGAAGCATTCGGTGCTGCTTATACCTTGCAGGAATTGTTGACAGTTAAATCTGACGATATGCAAGGACGTAACGAAGCTCTTAACGCCATTGTGAAAGGAAAAGCAATTCCTCGTCCGGGAACGCCAGAATCCTTCAAAGTATTGATGCGGGAATTACAATCTTTGGGACTTGATATCGCTGTTCACAAAGTCGAAACCCAAAACGACGGTAGTTCCTTAGATGTAGAAGTTGACCTTATGGCAGACCAAAACTCTCGTCGTACACCACCCCGTCCGACTTATGAATCTCTGACTCGGGAGTCCATAGAAGAAGAGCAGCAATAGGGGATTGGACATAGGGGGTTGGGCATAGGGAATTGGGAAAAAAGTAAAATTATTACCCATGCCCCGTGCCCCATGCCCCATGCTCCATTACCCATTACCTATTCCTAACAACTAACAACTAATAACTAATAACTAAGAGATGAGAAATTCTCAAAATAATCAATTTGATTACGTAAAAATTGGTCTGGCTTCACCCGAACGTATTCGTCAGTGGGGAGAAAGAACTTTACCCAACTCTCAGGTAGTTGGAGAAGTAACTAAGCCCGAAACTATCAACTATCGGACTTTGAAGCCAGAAATGGATGGGCTGTTCTGTGAAAGAATTTTTGGTCCCGCCAAAGACTGGGAATGTCATTGCGGTAAATACAAGAGAGTACGTCATAGAGGTATTGTTTGCGAGCGCTGCGGTGTGGAAGTCACCGAATCAAGGGTGCGCCGTCACCGCATGGGCTATATCAAGTTAGCTGCTCCGGTCGCTCACGTTTGGTATCTCAAAGGTATTCCCAGCTATATTTCTATTCTGCTGGACATGCCTTTACGAGATGTGGAACAAATAGTTTACTTCAATTCTTATGTTGTTCTGGCTCCAGGGAATGCGGAATCGTTAAGTTATAAACAGTTACTCACCGAAGACCAATGGCTGGAAATTGAAGACCAGATTTACAGCGAGGATTCCACTTTAGAAGGTGTAGAAGTCGGTATTGGTGCCGAAGCTTTGTTGCGGCTGTTGGCGGATATCATCTTGGAGCCAGAGGCGGAAAAATTACGTGAGGAAATTACTAACGCTAAAGGTCAAAAAAGAGCCAAGCTGATTAAGCGGTTGCGGGTGATAGATAACTTTATCGCTACTGGCTCGAAGCCCGAATGGATGGTAATGACGGTGATTCCGGTAATTCCTCCGGATTTACGTCCGATGGTACAGCTTGATGGTGGTCGTTTTGCGACTAGCGATTTAAACGATTTGTATCGCCGGGTGATCAACCGGAACAATCGTTTGGCTAGATTGCAGGAAATTCTGGCACCAGAAATTATTGTCCGTAACGAAAAACGAATGCTGCAAGAAGCAGTAGACGCTCTTATTGATAACGGTCGTCGGGGACGTACTGTAGTTGGTGCAAATAATCGTCCACTGAAATCTTTATCCGACATTATTGAAGGTAAACAAGGACGTTTCCGTCAGAACTTGTTGGGTAAACGGGTAGACTATTCCGGAAGAAGCGTAATTGTAGTTGGTCCGAAGCTAAATATTCACCAGTGCGGTTTGCCTCGGGAAATGGCAATTGAGTTATTCCAGCCTTTTGTAATCAATCGATTAATTAGGGGCGGTATGGTGAATAATATCAAAGCAGCGAAGAAATTAATCGCTCGTTCCGACCCCCAAGTTTGGGATGTTCTGGAAGAGGTGATTGAAGGACACCCAGTTATGCTTAACCGTGCCCCAACCTTACACCGTTTGGGTATTCAAGCATTTGAGCCAATTTTGGTAGAAGGACGAGCAATTCAACTGCATCCTTTGGTATGTCCGGCATTTAACGCCGACTTTGACGGCGACCAAATGGCAGTACACGTACCTTTATCTTTGGAATCGCAATCGGAAGCCAGATTGTTGATGCTCGCTTCTAACAACATACTTTCACCAGCTACTGGTAAGCCGATTATTACACCCAGCCAAGATATGGTGCTGGGAGCATATTATTTAACAGCAGAAAATCCCGGAGCAACCAAAGGTGCTGGGGGATACTATGCATCTTTGAACGACGTAGTAATGGCTTACGAACAAAAACAAGTAGATTTACACGCTTACATTTATGTCCGCTACGACGGCGAAGTAGAACAAGATGCGGATGATAAAAAGCCTGTAGAAGTTACAGACAACGAAGATGGTACCCGCACCTTGCGCTACAAATTCCGTCGCGTTAGACAAGATGAAGCAGGTAATTTACTCTCTCAGTATATATATACAACACCGGGTCGCGTAATTTACAACATGGCAATTCAAGAAGCTTTAGCAAGTTAGTTGTTAGTTAGTAGTTAGTAGTTAGTAGTTAGTAGTTAGTAGTTAGGAGTTATTTATTTAGTATGGGTCAATACAGTTGAGATAAGCAATATTCTTTCCCCCTGCTCCCCCTGCTTTTTTTCAACAAATCAATTTCTTGACTGAACCGTATTCTAGTATTGGTAACGAATTTCTAACAACTAACAACCAACAACCAACTACTAACAACTACTCCTTTCGTGGTGGAAGATTACCTATTGGTCCGACCGAGGGAGAGAGTGAGGGAGGGAGAAATTTCTAGCCGGAAATCTTAGAGCGGAACGGGAGTAACAACTAACAACTAACAACTAACAACCAACTAATAACAACCAACAACTAACTACTAACCAATAACAACTAACAACTAACAACTAACAACCAACTTCTAACAACTAACTACTAATGAACGAAAAAATGATTTTCCGCAACCGCGTGGTTGATAAGAAGCAACTAAGAAAGTTGATTGCCTGGGGTTTCACAAATTACGGTACGGCTAGAACTGCTGTAATGGCGGATAAGTTAAAAGATTTGGGTTTTCGTTATGCTACCAAGGCTGGTGTTTCTATTAGCGTTGATGACCTAATGGTTCCACCGTCGAAACGTTCTTTGCTAGAGGCTGCCGAAGAAGAAATTCGCGCTACCGAAAAGCGCTACCAGCGAGGTGAAATTACTGAGGTAGAACGTTTTCAGAAGGTAATTGATACTTGGAACGGTACTTCTGAAGCTCTTAAGGATGAGGTGGTAAGTCACTTTAAAAGCAATAATCCCCTTAACTCGGTATACATGATGGCATTTTCCGGTGCTAGGGGTAATATCTCCCAGGTACGTCAGTTGGTGGGGATGCGGGGACTAATGGCAGATCCACAAGGGGAAATTATTGACTTACCAATTAAAACCAATTTCCGTGAAGGACTTACGGTAACTGAATACATCATCTCTTCTTACGGTGCCCGTAAAGGTTTGGTGGATACAGCGCTGCGAACTGCGGATAGTGGTTATCTTACCAGACGTTTGGTGGATGTATCCCAAGATGTAATTATCCGCGAAACTGACTGCGGTACTTCTCGCGGTATTCCGGTTGTGGCGATGATGGAAGGAAATAAAACTTTAATTCCTCTTTCTAGTCGTCTTTTGGGAAGAGCGGTTAATGAAGATGTGGTGCATCCAAAAACTGGTGAGGTAATAGCAGTTCGCAATACTCCAATTACTGAAGAACTGGCAGATGAGATTGAAGCGGCTGGTATTACCAAGGTAGAAGTTCGTTCTCCCCTAACTTGCGAAGCCGCCCGTAGTGTCTGTCAGCATTGCTACGGCTGGAGTTTGGCTCATGCCAAGATGGTCGATTTGGGTGAAGCTGTAGGGATTATTGCGGCTCAAAGTATCGGGGAACCGGGTACTCAATTAACCATGCGTACTTTCCACACCGGCGGCGTATTTACTGGGGAAGTGGCGCAACAGGTACGAGCTAAAGCCGATGGTACGGTGCGTTTTAAAGGTAAATTCCGTACCAGACCTTTCCGTACCCGTCACGGTGAAGATGCTTTGTTTGTAGAAACTAACGGAACTTTGGTTTTAGAACCAAGCGGCAGTCCCAAGTCATCTGGGATGGAAATTGGGGTAACTAAAGGTTCAACTTTATATGTAAATAATGGCTCGAAGATTAAGCAGGGTCAATTATTAGCAGAAGTTGCTTTGGGTGCAAGGACTACAAGAATTAACACTGAAAAGGCTGTAAAAGATGTAGCTTCTGATATTGCCGGACAAGTCAGGTTTGCCGATGTGGTCGCAGAACAAAAAACTGACCGTCAGGGCAATACAACTACTACGGCTGTAAGAGGCGGTTTGATTTGGATTTTGTCGGGAGAAGTATATAATTTACCTCCTGGAGCCGAATTAGTTGTTGAAAACGGCGACAAAATTCAAACTAATGGTGTTATTGCCGAAACTAAGTTAACCTCTCAGCATGGCGGTGGGGTGCGCTTACCAGAAGCAACTCCTGGTAAGAGTACTCGGGAAATCGAGATAATGACAGCTTCGATTGTTTTGGATAGGGCTGCAGTTACTGTCCAAAGTTCTCAAGGTCGGAATAATTATTTAATTACTACTGCCAACAATCAAGTCTTTAATTTGAGAGCAACTCCGGGCACAAAAGTGCAAAACTCTCAAGTTGTAGCAGAATTAATCGACGATCGCTATCGTACTAATACTGGAGGATTGCTGAAATTCTCTGGGGTTGAAGTGCAGAAGAAAGGTAAGGCAAAACAAGGTTATGAAGTGGTGCAAGGAGGTACCTTATTATGGATACCCGAAGAAACCCACGAAGTTAATAAAGATATCTCCTTGTTAATCGTTGAAGATGGTCAATTTGTGAATGCTGGTGATGAAGTTGTTAAAGACATCTTCTGCCAAAATAGCGGTGTTGTGGAAGTAACTCAGAAAAACGACATTTTACGAGAAGTCGTAGTTAAACCCGGCGAACTGCTAATGCTTGACGATCCAGAAGCAGCGATGAGCAAAGACGGGACTTTCGTGCAAGCTGGTGAAGAATTTTTGGGTACAACCTTTACAGAGCTACGTTATATCGAATACGTAGAGACACCAGAAGGCCCAGCAGTATTAAGTCGTCCTGTAGTTGAATTTCCCATACCAACGGACCCAGAAGTACCATCGACTACTTCGGGTACTGATGAAAATGGGCGTTCTATCCTGTTAAAAGCAGTACAAAAAATATCTTATAAGGACTCAGAGCGGATCAAGTCTGTGGAAGGTGTGGAACTGCTGCGAACTCAGTTAGTGTTAGAAATTGAGCAAGAAGGTGACGAACATACCACTTCTCCCCTGGCAGCAGATATCGAATTAGTCGCTGATGAAAACGACTCAGAAATTCAACGCTTGCAACTGGTGATTTTAGAATCTTTGGTGATTCGTCGCGATATTGCTGCTGATGCTACTCAGGGAAGTACTAGTACCAATTTGGAAGTAGTTGACGGACAAACCATAGAACCTGGTGCTGTAGTATCCCGTACCCAAATCTTGTGTAAAGAAGGAGGGACAATTCAAGGGGTGAAGGTGGGAACTGATGCACCTCGCCGCTGCTTGATACTAAGAACCGGGGATACTTTTACTATAAATGTCAATCAAGCTCCCACCTGTAAAGTTGGTGACTTGTTAGTTGAAGGTGCTGAAATTGCTCCTGGAGTATTGGCAGAACTTTCCGGACAAGTAGTTGATGTAGGTACTGGTAGTGGGGCAAGTAACGCAGGAAATACCGGAGAGCAGGGAAGTATAGTACCAAGCGGAGAATCTTCTCATTATGTTACCTTGCGGATGGGTCGTCCTTATCGAGTCAGTCCTGGTGCCATACTGCAAGTAGATGATACTGACTTGGTACAGCGCGGTGATAATTTAGTGCTGTTAGTATTTGAACGTGCCAAAACCGGGGATATTATTCAAGGTTTACCTAGAATTGAAGAACTGCTGGAAGCTCGTAAACCCAAAGAAGGCTGTATTTTAGCTCGGAGAAGCGGTGAAGTTAAACCAGTTTATGGTGACGGTGACGAAGCGATCGCCCTGAAGATTTTGGAAGCGGGGGGTGTAGTCACCGATTATGCTCTTGGTCCGGGACAAAATATGGTAGTTTCTGAAGGGCAAACGGTGGAAACGGGACAACCGCTAACAGATGGGCCATCCAATCCTCATGAAATATTAGAGGTATTCTTTAACCAAGGTTCCGATGAAGGGGTTTATGCTTGTGCCAGCCACGCCTTGCAAAAAGTACAGAGCTTCTTGGTAAATGAAGTGCAGTCGGTATACCAATCCCAGGGAATTGACATTGCTGACAAGCATATTGAAGTAATTGTACGTCAGATGACCTCGAAAGTTCGAGTCGATGACGGCGGCGATACAACAATGTTACCTGGGGAGTTGGTGGAACTGCGTCAAATCGAACAGGTAAATGAAGCAATGTCCATTACTGGTGGTGCAAAGGCTCAGTATACGCCAGTATTATTAGGGATAACCAAAGCATCATTGAATACAGATAGCTTTATTTCTGCCGCATCCTTCCAGGAAACAACTCGCGTTCTTACTGAAGCTGCAATCGAAGGAAAGTCCGACTGGTTGCGTGGTTTGAAAGAAAACGTGATTATTGGACGATTAATTCCTGCGGGTACTGGATTCAATGCTTATGAAGAGATGGGTATAGTTGATGACTATGCTGGCGACATGAGCAACAGCGTATTGGATGAAGTTGACGACCCCTTGGATATGGTCTTAGATGACCGTACAGCCCGTAGTTATAACTTGGATTCTCCAACCATAACTCCGGATTTTGGTAGTAGAAGTTCTTCACCATCAATATTGGATGATACTAGTGAATTGATGGGTACTAGCTTACCAGTAACTGCTGACAGCGAAGCTATTAAAGATTTAAATCCGGTGCAAGATGATAATGATTTAAATCAAGTCAGCAACGATAGTGTTTTAGAGGACTTAAAAGAATTTGGACTTGATGCCAGTTTCTCACCAGATACCGATTTCTCATCTGATGATGAATAAAACTTGGTGCTGAGGGGCTGAGGTGCTGAGGAGAGTCCGGTGAAATGAGTAACTCATTCTCCTCCTCTCCTCAGCTTGTCTTCACGAGTCCCTTTCTTATCCGATTCGTATTGGGAAGGGAATAATCAGAAAATCCCAGTTAATCTGGGATTTTTTTTTGATTTAACCTCTAAATATGGGTTGAATTCCCCGGCAACCTACGGTGAAAGAATTGGGTTGGAATTAAACGGGAGCATCCCAATTTCTTGTTTCAACATCCGTTTTAATTTGTTGCTAAAACTTGTAATTCAACTTGTTGAGGAGAATAATCGGAACCAAGCTTTTGGGCACAAAATCCTACATCTCGTACTTTTTGGGGCTGTATAGTTTTCCCCCAATCCAAAGGATTTGCAGTATATATTCCTTTGACTTCTTTGAAGTTAGCATTCCAAGAATTTTTTATCTTAGCTTGGCTCATATTGAATTTAAGCTGCCAATTTTTAACTGATTGATTGGTATTATTGATTATTTTAAAACTAGTACAAAAACCAGTTTGCCAATTGGAATAAACTTCAGTGGTAACTTGTAATCCTGGTTTGGTTGCAATTACATTATTAGTATCTGGAATTTGCCCTTGCGGTTTTAGTGTTTCTGTAACTGTTGTGGGAGTTATCCGAGGTAACTTAACTGGAAGTAGTTGAGAAATTAATTGTTGTTTGGGCATATCAACGCTTTTCCAATCATCCAAGAGAATACCTCCCGTATCGTCACTATTGGGATTCCAACTCCAAACAGCGAAACTTAATTTTTTCTTGTTGATATATTTAATCAACTTACTAAACCAAATAGCTTCTTTCTCATCAACTAAACGCCCGCCAAATTCTCCGATAAAAATAGGAGCGCGATTTTGGCTGGAAATATAATGAAAGCCTATTTGCCAGCGATGGACGAGATTTTGGGGGAATTTCTTGTCAGAGAAATAAGGCATGTCATACACCCCAGCCCCATATTCGTGAGGAGAATAAACTAGCTTATTTCGCTGGGATAAACGTACCGGATAGCGCAACACACCTTCTAAATTACCTCCTTGCCAATGGTGGGCTAATTTTTGTCCCGGAACATTCTTTTCTACTCCTTCAACAACAATTAACCAATCAGGATTTATCTTACCAATGGCATTACCTGCACGTTCTGCGGCTAACCTCCAGTCGGTAGCTAAATCATTGGTACCCCAACTAGCTTTACCGTGAGGTTCATTTTTTAAATCTGCACCGATTACATTAGTTTGATTTTTATATCTTTGAGCTAACTCTAACCAGGTATTTATCCAATCAGCTTCCGAGTAGCCATCCCCGTACCATAATTCAGGAATCCGCTGATTGTTGAGACGATGGGAATCCAACAAAATCAATAATCCTTGACGTTGTGCTTCCTCAACGACTGCGTCCATTACTTCTATAGGGGTTTTACCTTCGAGTTCTCGATTGCTACCAATAGTGAAATCAACGCCACTGATTTCAGATGAGCGTAGTGTTTCTACAGAATAGGGCAGACGAATCAAGTTATACCCCAATGTCTTGATTTGTGCGAGCATCTCCTTATAATCTCGCTCCCATAAACCGTGAGGAACATGGGTTTCTGTTTCCATACCAAACCAGTTGACACCTTGGAGCAATACCCTAGCTCCTTTGGCATCAATAATTTTTGCTCCACGAGTTGAAAGTGGTAACTGCATAGTCGTTGCTGCTCTAGCTAGATTTACTTGCCCAGACAACCTGCCAATAAAATTACTATTCAAGCAAAACAATAAACTGATGATAAATATCAGTATTTTCTTGTAGGATTTAATTTTTTTTAATTTATTTTTTTTTAAGTTTTTTTTATTTTGATGAAAATATTTACGACAAAGCATCTTGAGAAAGATACTTCGCCATTTTTTAAAGATATTATCTAAAAATAAAAAATTATAATTACGCATAATTACTGATGCCTGTTTTGATTTCACTACTGTAATGCTTTGAGAGCCAATGACATGACTTAGATATAGTTTTATATACCGATGGTATAAACAAGGAAATCAGTTCCTATTTTATTAAGTCAAAAATTTTATAAAAATCAATTCAAAAAGATGATTCAGAAAACAAATAAGCTAACATTTTAGAGAAATATTTGCCACATTTTAATTATTACTTACGTATAATAAAAAATGAATAATCTCATTTTGAGGATAGCCTCAAACATAAGCTTGATAAGAACAAGTGTGCTTTTGTATTGCAAACTCAGAATATCTAGTTTATTAAAAATTTATTAAAACAGACAATTTCTTTATCTTTAAAGCCTTGTGACCTAGGTATTTAACGAATAAATTAGAAATTAATAAAGCAAAAAATCAATTGGTGCCTTAATTGCTCTCAAGCAAAAAAATAAAGGCAACAAGTGAATTAATCTGCTGTTTTGGAATCAATAACTGAACTTTTAAATATGTCTCTATCTGCTTTAAGCAAATTTATTTTGCCTCCAGTTTTAGCTGCTGCGGCTGTTTTTTCTGCTATGACAGTACCGCTTGCTTTAATAGGCGATAAACAAATTAATATCAACTTTCAAGAAGAAACACTTTTCTTCGGTAAACTGAGAGATGTTGCTTTACCTTACGTAGTAGTCGCTACCGGACTCAGCTTAGGGGCTGGAATTTCAACTATTGCTATTAGTGGATGGCGTAAATCTTCTCGTAAATCAACAGAGATTGAAGGACAAATATCGCAATTAGAAAAGCAATTACAGCAGAAAGAAGAATTACTCAAAGAATTTAAACTTTCAGAAACTCGACTGCAAGTTTCTGGGTTGAATAATTTCTTGGATGGACAATCATCATCCCCAGCAACCAAAGGTTACTCAAGTTTAAATTCTAGAAGCCTATCTCAACAAGTTACAGAGCAAAATGTGTCTCCAAGATATGAAAAACCAGTAGAAAAATTTTCACAACAGCAGCATCAAGCGCAAAGTCAAGATACCACTTTAGCAAATGCAGCATCTGCATTTACTTCTGCTCAAAACTTTCTTGGATATACTCAATCAAATAATAATATTAAGAAAGAAATTGCTCGCATATCTCAAAAAAATCAAACCAGTATAAAGCCAGCAGAATTTGAGCAATTACAAGCACAACTTAGAGATATGATGCTACAAATGCAAGCAATGCAAAACAATCTGGCATCAACTTCTGAGCCTATTAATACAGTTAGTAAGCAAGAATAGGAAAAGATTAGTATTCATTACGATACTTACAAGGCTGAGCAAGTTAAATTGGGTTAAAAATCTAGTATTTTAAGTTAAAAATACAGCAGTTTCTACATAATTTATGTCCAGTTTAACTTAACAAAATACCGCATTATGGAGACAAGTTGATAGGTAATTATAATTCCCATCAACGTAAGTCACACGCTTTGTATTAATTGAACATGCTGTAATAAAAATTGAGATACTTTTTCATTAAAATTAATTTATTAAAAGTATCAAAATCCTAAAATCAAAAAATATATTTTCGTAGCAGTGATTCATGAATTCCTGCTACTTTTAATTTTTTATAAGTAATCTCAACCGCCGCAATATAGCGAATTTCGATTGAATGAAATACAGTTTTATACCTCACCCCGCCCTACGGGCACCCCTCTCCAAAGTAGCGGAGAGGGGAAGGGGAGCCAGCCAGCGTGTTGTAGTAAGTGGCGTGGTGAGCTTTGGAGTGTATTGGATTCAACTGAAAACTGCTATATAAAAAAGCCCGGTAAAGGCAGGCTTTTTAACCTTGTGCTAACTACCTTAAAAACTCCGAATTTGAAATAGGAATATTAGTTTGGTGAGATTTGGCTAATGGAGGTAAAGTTACCGTGGAATTTTCCGATTGTGCTTTAAGTTGGTATCTATTTCCCCAGCCATCATTAAAATCTTCGGGTTCCTGACGAGGTGGTGCTGTTTTGCCTACAGGTAAGCCTATAGAGCGATACTGACTTGCTTGTACGTATTTTTCACCTTCATTCGTAAACCGAAGTGATTTTCCTTCAAGCTTTTCTTGAAAACTTTGGTTATCTGATGATCGTAATTGAGCTACAGGATTGAAAGTAGCAATAAAAGTGACTTGATTTTCAGGAAGCAAATTTTTGTAATCTTTGTTTCGCTGCCACACTTCTTGAAAATTCCCGTTAGAAGCTACTTGCCAAAGATTTAGATCCGCTTCCCATTTTCCCTGTTTGACTTCTACGATTTGGCGAGCCAAAATTGAACGGTTTATATTTTCATTACTATCATCGACGTATTGTTCTCCGCTTGTAGTCGTAGTAGTTCGCAAATAGCGAACTGCTGTAATCGCAATACGGCTAGATTCAGGTAAGCTTGTACTGCCAACAACTTTGTATAGTCCTTTGCCATCTTCTCTCTGTATGCCTTGTATTTCTAGCTGTACATTATTTTGCGATTTATTTGAGCAGCCAGAAGCGGCTAATAAAACAATGCTAGAAGCGATTAGAGCATGTATTGCTAAAGGTTTTTGAGTTACAGGGCGAGTTAAAAATCTTAAATGTTGCTGTTTCATAAAATTGGTGTTAATAAAAGCAAATTAAATCTGTAATTTCCGCATTTTTATTTATTTTGCCCAAATTTATGTACCAATTGAGTAACTTCACGAACTCTTATTGTAATTTTACGGGCTTTGCAAAGTAAGTATAATCCCGTCGATGATATGAATTTTTTTTGTTAAAGTGGCGACATTATACAACGCAAATATTTACTTATACATTAACTGGGGTAATGAAATCTAAAATACTAAAGGGTGAAAAACATATTTTGATAAAAGAATTCCACCAATATAAACCTTGTAAGCTGTTCTGTGCTGCTTCGATCTCAATCTTAGGTAGTTTTGCTGTAAGTATTAATTCGCAAGCCCAAACAACATATCTCCAGCCACAAGTTGAGCGGAATTCCCATTCACAAAAGTTGTTGAGAGTACCGGAATCTTCCATACCTAAAGGCAGAACAAAGCTTCGATTGCAAGCAGTTCCACCACCACCCAAGGTTTCTAATATTCGTACTAAATTACGTACACAGAACGTAGAACAGTATTTACCCTTAGACAATATAAAGCAGTTAGAGAATAGTTTTATCGAAGAACAGATAACTGGTAAAACTAAACCCTCGATTCAGCAATCCCTAGTAATCGAGAGAGAAGAAAAAGCTATAGGTGGTCCCCAAACAGGGATTTACGAAGGTAAGTTAAGGAGCGCTCAAGCTGTTCCATTGCCAGCACCACCGGGGAGCAGTTTGGAATTTACTTCCCCCAACTTTAATTCCCAATCCACTGTGGCTCCTTTACCACCACTTCCAGGAAGAAGTCCACAGCAAAAATTTAATACAAATAATGCACCAACATTTAATCAATTACTAAATTCTAGAACTAGAAACTCGGGAATATACCCTAAACCTGTTGCGACTAATAATGCACCAACATTTGAACAAATGCTTGATGCTTACCGAACGTCGCAACCGTCAGTTTCGGCAACTTCAACACCTACTTTTAATAGGCTACTAAATTCTCAAGGAGGAATGCGTCCGTCTACTCCTCTGACTCCACAGCAATACTCACCACCAGCACCCTCAAAAAGATCCCAGGCACCGCTTGTTCCACAAAATGATAATCAATTAACCCCTTTGAGAACTAGTGCAGCTTTAAGAGAGCCATCTTTAAGGGTGGAAGGTGTTTATGTAACTCAAGGAGATGATACTTCCGCAAGAGCCAGACTTACCGGAGTTTATCCGCTTACTCCTCAAGTGTTGTTTGGTGGAACTTTAGATTTGACTAGTGAGGGTAGCTCGTTTGATGATTCCCGACGGGAAGGTTTGAATGTCAACGAGCTGTATTTAGCAACATCTTTAACGGGATTACCTAATTTACGTTTTGCAGTTGGTCAGTTAGACTTAACTTCTTATTTTGACCGCAATAGTTTTGCGAAAGATGGAGCCAGCCAATTTTTTAATCCAGTATTTCAAACCAATCCAGCTCTAGCATCGACAGGAATAGGTTCAAAGCCTGGATTATTAGTTAATTGGAGCGTCACCGATAATATAGATGCTAAAGCTGCTGTGTTTTCATCCTCCGATGCTTTAAGCGAATTTAGTTTGGATGCATTCGCCGGTGAAATCGGAGTTCGTTACGGCAATGCGATTATTCGCGGTACTTACAGTACTGCAAGAGATGCGGGAAATCGCGATTCTTTTCCTCAAATTTTTCAAATTGATCGCGGAAATGGTGAGTTTGGAGTTTTGGAAGACGATCGCGAAGAAGCATACGGTATAAACGCTGAAGTTTTTATTCCTGAAATGAAATTGGGTTTATTTGGACGTTATGGTCGTTATGAAAATAGAGATTTGGGAGAAGGCGCGGATACCTATGTTTTCGGAGCTAGTTTCTTAGATCTATTTAGCCCTGACGACAGATTGGGATTAGCTTACGGACGGGCTTTATCAAACGAAGATGAGCGTGAAGGAGAGCAATTAGATGTATTAGAGCTTTACTATGATTTTCAGTTTCTTCCTAACTTAAGATTAGGTTTTTCCGTTCAGGGAAGAGACGACTTTAACGAAACAGTTTTTGGTGTGAGAGTTAAATCAGACTTTGATGTAACTCCAAGGGGGAGATTTGGTAGATGAATCACAAATCAAAATTTAACTGGTACTTGAACCTATTGTATAAAGCAAACTTATGGCAGGGGAAACGAAAAACACAAAGTAAAACCATTGTCGGAATGACTTTGTTACCTTTTCACTTATTTGTTTTTACTTCCCCCATAGTACTGGCAACTTTGAATAATATAAAACCAGTACAAGCTCAAAGTGCATCTAGAGCCACCAAACGCGGTTACAGTCTGCTAAAAAAAGGGTGGGTTGATGATGCCATTAAAGCCTTTCAACAAGCTTTGAAAAGTAATCCACAATCTTTACAAGCCAAGCTGGGTTTAGCTATTGCTTACAGACGCGCCGGACGCATTGAAGAAGCATTTCAAGCTTATCAAGAAGTATTAGCCCAAGATTCTAAAAATCAAGCAGCTTTAAGAATGGTGGGAATTATGGCTACTTACCGTCCTGAATGGAACCAAACTGGTATAAAGGTCCTCAATACTTTACTTGAATTAAATCCCGATGATTTACAAGGTCGTTATCATCGCGCTTTACTTTACTCTTACCGAGGTCAATTTAGTAAATCTATCGCCGACTTTCAAATAGTTTTGGCGAATAATCCCACCTCAGAAGCAATAATTGGAGCAGCTCAAACCTATAGTTACAGCGGCGATTATCAAAAAGCCAAAGAACTATTTAATCGTTATCAAGCAAGTGGAAAAAAAATAACAGATTACGCAGCTGTTGCTTATGCTCTTACCTTACGCAAAACTGGGAATCCTCAACAAGCCATCGTAATTCTACAAAGACAGCTACAGCGTTCTGACAACTTAGATCAATTATCTATCAATGCTCGTGCGGAACTCTCACAAGCATATATTGCGAATAAACAAGAAGCAGAAGCTTTGGCAGTATTAGAACCTTTAGAAAATAGAGAAGAAGCGACTTTACCTTTAGCTAGAGCGCTGAATGAAATTCGTAAAAATACAGATAATCCTTCCTTGACGCAAAAAGTAGCCAATCTGTACCGGCAAGTTCTTGCGAACAATCCCAATCCTTCTAGTAGTTTGCTGCGGGAAATTGCTAATGTCTTTACTGGTTTACCCCAAGGAGAGGAAACAGCATTACAAATTTACAAACGTTTGGCTGCTACTTTACCAAACGATAAAAGTTTGATAGCACGCCAAATCGCTCTAGAATACAAATTGGGAATGGTTTCCAAAAGCGATTTGAATCAGCGATTGACCACAACCCTACAAAACCTACCTACTGATTCAGGGCAATTACAAGATTTAGCCTTAGCATTAACTGATATAGATGCTCCCTCCCCTCAACTTCTATACGCATATCAAAATATTCTGCAAACAGGAGTCAACGCACCATTTTTGAATTTTCGTGTAGCTCAAATGTATTTGCAACTCGAAAATACAATTCAAGCCAGACAAGCTTTAGCAAACTATACGGCAACATCTCAAGGTGCCAGTGATATGGCTACACAGTTGCTTGCAGCGGAAATCGAAAGACGGGAAGGAAACTTAGAAGCCAGTGCCGAACGCTACTTTGCCGTCCTTAACGATAATCCCAACAACGATATAATTGATGGTGCTTTGCGTGGATTAGTAGGAGTAAGAGTTCAGCAAAAACGTTTTGACGAAGCTTTAGTAGTTTACGAGCAAGTTCTCAAACGCAATCCTCAAGATATTACCGCTCAGCTAGGGCGTACCAGCGTTGCCTATCAAGCCAAACGCATTTCTAAAAACGAGGCAGAATCTGTTTTAGATAATTGGTTAGCAACTCAAAAAGCTACCAATACACCACCAGAACTATATAGCTTAGTAACACAGCTACCTACCGATCCTAACCGGGAAGCACTGTATAATTACTTAGTAGAAGTTGACTCTAGTAGTATTAGATTACAGCAGCACTTGCTTGAGTCAATAGCTCAACGAAATCCCCGTGAAGCCCGCTTGCGAATGAAACAATTGATTTCTATGGCACCAGATAACAACAATATACAACAAAGAGTAGCTTTATTAGCTAAAGCAGTTGGGGATTTAGACATGGCTAGTAAAGCTTATGAAAATATTCTTCAACAAGAACCAGACGATATAGACGCTTTAGCAGCTTTAGGAGGAATTCGCTTCGAGCAAAGACGATTTGAATCCGCAGAAGAAATTTATTCCACAGTCTTGGAACAAAATCCCCAAGATAAAGAAGCACGTCGCGCTCTAGCAGGTTTGAATGCCATTCTTGACAAACCATTAGCAGCGATGAAAGCTTTAGAGCAATTGCAAATCGAGCAAATTGCCACTGGTGAAAAGAATCCTGAAATATCCAACCAGATGCAGCAAATACAGGAAGATTTTCTGCAACGACGGGGTTTTCAACCACCTTGGGAAAGTTATGAGCGTCGGGGTAATAGGTAATTGGTAACTGGTAATTGGTAATTTTGATTTAAACCGCTTGTGTTACATGGGTGGTTTTTTTTGTGGGGATTGGTAATTGGTAATAAACAAATTTATGTAACTAGTATTTTATTGTAGGGTGCTGTGACGCTATGAAAAGATTTGAAGGTAGCGATAATATTTATCCCCGTCACGCACCAACCAGTAATTGAGACAATGAAAACTCTTGCTATCTATAATAAAATCATTCTCAGGATAAAGTAATAAACTAATTAAATTCTCACCTCAGCTATCCTCAAATCTTAGTTTAGAATAATTTTTAAAACTACCTGAAACTAAGCCTCATAAGGAATATATTGACGGTAAAATCTATCAAAAACCAATGCCACAAGGAGAACAAAGCACCATTAAAAGTTTTTTGGTGACTAACATTAATAAAAGTGCTCAACCACAAAAGCTAGCTTACGCATTTCCAGAATTACGCTGCACATTTTCTGGAAAATCATTAGTTCCAGACATTGCTGTTTTTGAATGGTCGCGTATTCCTTTGCTTCCAAATGGGAGAATTGCAAATCAATGTGGAATTTCTCCCGATTGGACTATTGAAATTCTTTCTCCAAAACAATCTCCCAACCGAGTTATTCGTAACATCATGTTTTCGATTCAAAATGGTACCAAATTAGGTTGGTTTCTTGACTCTGAAGATGAATCTATAATGGTTTTTCAACCCAATCAAGTACCGGAAATAAAACAAGGAAATGAGATTTTAACTGTTTTAGATGTATTAGAAGATTGGGATTTGTCGGTTGCTGATATTTTTAGTTGTTTGAATTTTGGTTGAGAATTAAATACACTATCAGGACTTACACAATTGTCACAATACCCAGCTGCTAGTTGTGGAAGCCGCTTTTCACCTGACAATCAAAATACTTTTTTAAATTATTTTTGATGTGTAGCTGTAATTATCTGGGTAATGGTATAATCTGAAACTCTTGTAATACAGTTAATTTTTGCTTAGCAAAAAATGTGATTAGAATTTTGGTTCTTGCTGTGTTGCACAGTGTATACTCCCCCCACCAGAAGCAATACCGTCTATTGAAATTTGCTCAATAGTTCTATTGGGGAATGCTTCAGCTAAAATAGATTTTGCGTTACTATCAGCATATTTATCTCCAACCTTCTGCATAATCACTGCATTGTTACAGACATAATATCCAATATTTCCAGA
>JBCBPQ010000096.1:0-23380 GCA_039820645.1 Cyanobacteria bacterium J06633_8
CCACTAACAACTAACAACTAACCACTAACAACTAACAACTAACCACTAACAACTAACAACTAACCACTAACCACTAACAACTAACCACTAACAACTAACAACTAACCACTAACCACTAACAACTAACCACTAACAACTAACAACTAATTCCTAACTTTTTCCAAACTCTTTCGGGTGTCATTGGTAATTGTCTTAACCTTGCACTCGTAGCATGAGCAATGGCATTAGCAATAGCTGGAGCAGTACAGTTAGTTGTAATTTCTCCTACACCTTTAGCACCAAATGGTCCGTAGGGGTCAGTTTTTTCAATTAAATATACTTCCATTGCTGGCATATCTGCCGCTGTGGGGATGCGATATTCCCGCAACTTGGGATTAATTATTCTTCCTTGTTCGTCAAATAATAATTCTTCAGTTAATGCATAACCAATTCCCATTGCAATTCCTCCGGTTGCTTGCCCTTCGCAAATTTTGGGGTTGATTGCTTTACCAATATCAATTGCTTGTACGCACCTCAAAACCTCTACTTTTCCCGTCTCCATATCAACTTCAACTTCCACACCTTGAACGGCAAAAGTTAAAGTTGCTTCCGTTGCTGTATAACTTTCTTCTACTTCTATTATTTCTTGCAATGTAATATTACCATGGAGTTTCTGTTTTAATTTCTCCGCTGCTAACTTAACAGCTTGTCCGGAAATATACATGGTTGCAGAAGCATAAGAACCGGCATCAAAGGGTGTTAATTGAGTATCCCCAGAAATAATTTTGATATCAGTTACCATCACCCCCAAAACTTCTGCTGCAATTTGTCGTAAAGTAGTATCGGAACCAGTACCAACATCAACAGAACCTGTTCTTAATTCATATTTTCCATTAGCTAACCGCGATAATTTTACGCAAGCTGTATGTATTTTACACAATCCGCTTCCCTGCATAGAAACAGCAAAACCAACACCGCGACGGCGATTTCCATTGATAACTGCTGGTTTACCGGGAACATAATTTAATGCTTGAATTACTTTGGCAAAACATTCTTCAACCGCATAACTACCAATTAAATTAAAATGCTCTCCATCGTTTCCTAAACTAACTAAATCCCCCGGACGAATTAAATTTTTATTTCTGATTTCAATAACATCAATACCTAACTTATTCGCAATTTCATCAATTTGACATTCCATTGCAAAAGTACCTTGAGTTGCACCGTAACCGCGAAATGCACCCCCAGGCATGGTATTAGTATAAACGGCATATGCTGTAAATCTTTTATTCTCGCAACGGTATAATCCCAAAGGAATGTAGCCAGATAAAAACACCACTGTCTTACCGTGATTGCCATAAGCACCCGTATTCGCAATGATTTTTAAATCTTGAGCAATAATCGTACCATCAGCTTTAACTCCAGTTTTTAACTTAATTGTCATTGCATGACGGCTATTTGTAGCGGTAAATTCTTCATTTCTACTCATTTCCCATTGTACGGGTTTGCCAGTTCGCAAAGTCGCTAAAGCACACAAATCCTCTGTTAATATTTCTTGTTTATTACCGAAACCACCACCAAGTTGTGGTTTATAAACCCGGATTTTTTCTTTAGGAATATCAAAAAGTTGCGATAATAATCTTTGGCAATGAAAAGGTACTTGGGTACTGCTGCGAACAATTAAAGTACCATCCGATTCCAAATGCGTCACCGTCACATGAGGTTCTAAATGAACGTGCTGTACTGCTGGTAAAGTATAAGTATTTTCTACAATTAAATCTGCTTCATCAAAACCTGTTTCTACATTTCCCGATTCTAAAAATATTTCACCCGCAATATTGCGATTTCTATCGGGAATTTGCAGAGATTCCGGTTCATCATGGATAATAACGCTACCACCTCTCATCGCTTCCACCGGATTGGTAACGTGGGGTAAAACTTCGTAATCAACCTCAATTAACTCGCAGGCTCTTTGAGCTTGTGCCACCGACTCAGCCACCACAGCAGCAACCCTATCGCCGACAAAACGCATCTTATTATCTAATAAATAATGGTCTAAAGGATCGGGTACCGGTTCTGCGTGTCCTGCGGTAGTATAAGGTACCCGCTCAACATCTTTATAAGTAAAGATATCCACTACCCCCGGAAGCGCTTTAGCCTTCTCAGCATCAATCTTAGCGATTTTTGCATGGGGTATGGGAGAGCGCAAAATTTTTAAATGTAATAATCCGGATTGCAAATTATCAGCGGTGTAGTATGCTTTACCTGTAACGATTGCCGTTCCATCTTGTTTAGGAACGCTTTTTCCGACGGAGTGTGGTGTGAGAATTGGGGGTGTGGCAACGATGCCACGCCCATTTGAATTTTGAAAAAGTAAAATACTTTCGATTATTGCTTGGTAGCCAGTACAGCGGCAGAGGTTTCCCTTCATACAAGTACGTAAGTCTTCTTGCGAACCCTTAGGGAACTTCAACCCACTCATGATTGCACCTGGAGTACAAAATCCGCACTGAAAGCCTTGAGCTTGTAAAAATGCTTGCTGTATCGGTGCCAGTTCATTATTTAACGATAACCCTTCAACCGTAGTTATATCTTTTTCGTTAATTCGCATGGCTGGGTAAATACAGCTATGTACTGGTGTATCATCAACCCAAACAGTACAAGCACCACAATCACCGGTTTCGCAAACGCGATGTACCCCAAAGTAATTAAGTTGACGAAGTAATGAAAGCAAGCTGCTTCCTGGGTGGCAATTTGTGCTGTGATTTTGGTTGTTAACCTGGAAATTTAGAGATTGCATGTATTTAGAGGGAGAAGAGTAATATTATGTCCGGTTAAACAGTTATCATATCTGTGGAGGCTGAGTAATGAGTAATGAGTAATGAGTAATGAGTAATGAGTAATGAGTAATGAGTAATAGATTATGTTGCTAATAACCGCTATCTTTTTAATAGGGTTATATCGTAAGTAATTAACCGGACTTGGTATTATTTAGAATTTTCTCTGGGTTCTCTGCGTCTTCTGCGTTTTTTAATGCCAAGCCGGTGTAACCGGAATTGATATTACCCATTACTAATTACCAATTAAGTAAAATAAAAAAGCCACCGTCAAAGGTGACTTGTTGACAATCAAATGATTAAATTAAAAACTGTCTTGAGCTGTTAACTAGCAGCATCTGCTTCTTCAACAACATCTGGTGGAGCATCTCCGAATGCAACCCGGAGGAAAGGTGGTGCTAAGAAGGTTGTCAAAATCACCATGATAATGATTGCTGCTTGTAGGGGCTTATCAAGGGCTCCACTAGCAGAACCAATACCAGCAAATACCAATCCAACCTCACCTCGTGGAATCATCCCCACACCAATCGCTAAACGATTAATTCCCGGTTTACCAAATACCGACCAACCAGTAATTACTTTACCAATAATCGCAACTACAATTAAAAACACCGCAAGTACTAAACCTTGTCGGTTTTCGGGAACTATAGGATTAAGTACGCTTAAATCAACTTTGGCTCCTACCGATACGAAGAAAATTGGTACCAGTATATCTGCGATGGGAATCACCTGTTCGTCCAATTCATTGCGTTTATCGGTTTCATCTAAAACCAATCCAGCAGCGAAGGCACCTAAAATTGCTTCTAAGTGGATTGCATTAGCCACAAAAGACATAAATAATGCAAAGATAAACGCTGGAATTACTATATTCCCCCTGGTTTTAAATAATTCAGCGGTGAAAACGAAGGTTTTATTGAAGAATTTACCCAGCAGAATCGAACCGATTAGAAAAGCGCTGGCACTAATAATTAGATAAACTACATTGAAAACATCTACTTCACCAGTTTTCGCTAAACTTGCAACTACTGCTAAAACAATAATACCTAAAACGTCATCAATTACCGCCGCACCTACAATTATTTGACCTTCTTGGGATTTTAGATGTCCCAACTCGGATAAAACTTTCGAGGTAATACCAATACTAGTTGCTGTTAAAGCAGCACCCGCAAAAACAGCCGGAATTGTGGAAACGTTAAATAGAAACATCAAACCCGCAGTACCAGCTATGAAGGGAGCAGCTACTCCCACCACAGCCACAATTGCAGCTTGATAACCGACTTTTTGCAGTTCTCGCAAATCGGATTCCAAACCAATTTCAAATAGCAGAACAATTACGCCTAATTCCGCTAAAATCGAAACTGCTTCGCTTTGACTTTGGAAAATTTCTGTTATCGCTTCCGGGCTGATATCATCAAAAAATTGCAACACAGTCATTAGCATTGAGTCGGAAGCAGTAGCACCACTTTCAGGGAACACTAGTAAATGTAAAGCGGAAGCACCAATTACCACACCACCAACTAGTTCACCTAATACCGGTGGAAAGTCCAGCATTCTGGACAACTCACCACCTAATTTACTAGCAAGATAAATTACAATTAAACTCAGTAATACCCCCGCAAGGACAATGGGTGCATTCTCAGCTTCTGTTGTTGCCAGCAAGTAATTGCTTGGCCCTATGAGTTCAAGTGGATAATTCATTATACGTACTTATTTTTTCTCCTAGTAATTAATTTGGCTAACAAGAGTGAGTTTATCAGAATTTTATCGTTTTACGTCGTATTTTCCGCAGTTTTGGGCAATTAGAAGGAGTTATCCAAGTTATCAGAATTTCTAAAACTCCGTAACTTCTATAACTCCTTTAACCTGAAATGTTCTGTAAATTTTGCTACTCTATGCGAGATTCCGAATTCTCTTCTTAAAAGAGTATTTGAAGCAATTTTAGATTATTTTCTTCAAAATGAAGCTCCATCTCGGGACTTGTTTTTTTATTCCAATTCCAAGTTAGTAATAAAGGTTTTAATGCTTATTACTAACCCGAACCAAAATTCCTATCCCATTGCTGTTTCGTTAAAGTCAGTGGTTGGATAGTTGGAAACATCATCGCTGCTGGGATAGCTTACCAAGTTAAGAGCTTGTTTTAATGCTTCCTCGCGCCCATTAACTATGTGATGGGGAGGTAACATATTCAAAATTCCTAATTTTTGCAGTCTTTGCTTAATCTTAGCTGCTGCACCAACGATAAATACATGACGACCATCATCAATCGCTTCTTTGATAGCATTTTCTATCGCTAAAGAACTTGTGACACCGATGTGTGGAACTTGACTCAAGTCCAAAATTAACACATCATGGTCTTTCATCGCGGTTTGTTCGCGGGCTATGGCTTTAGCAACACCAAATATCATCGGTCCTTCTAATTGGAACAACAACACGCGATTGTTTGCTCTATCTAATAAATCCCTTTCTACATCGTTTAAGATAATCGCATCGTCAGCATCTGTAACTGTCTTCACTTCTTCAGAACGAAGATTGCTTAAACGTTCGATGGTCAAGATATTAGCAACGAATACCCCAACACCAACGGCGACAATCAAGTCAACAAATACGGTCAGAATTATCACACCGTACATAATCAAGGCAGCTTTGACAGATACCTTGTGAGCGCGCTTTAGAAAGCTCCAATCGATTATATCTATACCTACTTTCAGCGCAATACCCGCCAACACAGCTTTCGGAATTAAAGCAATTAAAGAACTCGCTCCTAAAACTGCAACCATTAACACTATGGCGCGGGTTAAGCCTGAAACTGCCGTGCGAGCGCCAGCCTGGATATTAACCACGGTTCCCATTGTTGCACCAGCACCAGCCAAACCGCCGAATAATCCAGAAACAATGTTACCTATACCTTGACCAATTAATTCTTTATTTGAATCATGTTCGGTGCGAGTCAAACTATCGGCTACTACTGATGTCAGCAATGCATCAATACAACCTAACATACCTAGAACCAAAGCATCGATGAGCATAGTTTGGAATTGCGCTGCACTAAATACAGGCATTCTAAAACTAGGTATAGTTGCTTCAATTTTACCAATTGCGCGAAGACCTTCTCCGGGATTAACAAGACCAAATTGAAGAATAGCAAGGGAAACAAGGGTTCCTACTATTAAAGCTGTCAACTGTGGAGGAACAATCTTATTTAATTTCTTAGGTGAAAATATCAGAATACCAATCGTTAACAGCGCTAAACCGAGTTCCATCGGTTGTGTTTTGGTAATCAATTCCGGTATAGCTTGTACCGTTCCCAGTACTCCACCTCCTGGACCATCTTGTCCTAAAAACGGTGCTGTCTGCAAAATTACCAGAATTACCCCAATCCCCGACATAAAGCCGGAAATCACTGTATAAGGCATCAAGGTAACGTATCTACCTAACTTCAGCGCACCCAGAGCAATTTGAATTATCCCAGCCATCACCACTACGGTGAAAGCCATCGCTAATCCAGTTTCTTTGTCTGGAGCAGTAGCCGTTAAATTTGCAATTACCGCAGTCATTACCACCGTCATCGGTCCGGTAGGTTCCGAAATCAATGTCGGAGTACCACCAAACAACGCCGCAAAAAATCCTACTAATACAGCACCATAAAGCCCGTGTTCTGCACCAGCACCTGAAGCTACCCCGAAAGCCAGAGCCATGGGTAAAGCGATAACCGCAGCAGTTAAACCACCAAATATGTCACCACGCAGGTTCCTAAAATGGATACGATTGGTTATTTGCATTTCTTAAACACCATCTTTTTAATATCAATTGTTTATTTCGATTGTTTGGACTATTTACTTTTTACTTATTTAGACAATAATTTCCCTTACCTGCTCAAACATAAAATTTGGCAAGCTATAAATTGAAAATATTATTGATAATTAGTTATTCAATTAGCAACAAAATTTCAAACAAAACTCCGCTAATAAGTAAATATCATCTCAGATAATAAAAAAAACTATCTTATGGATGATTTTTTTACTTCATCTTTTTGAGACCAGAACATAATTCAGCAAATTATATTGCTAATAAGTCTAAGCTAAACATAGATAGTTATCTTCATGCTTTTTTAATCATTAGCATAGAGTCAAATCTATGAAAGTGTTAATTGCTATAACTAATCATACGATAAATGTGTAAAAAGTAAATATTTTAAGCTTTAAGATTACTAATAAAGATTGAAGTTTTGACTTATCAAATGTGAATTCTCAGATTTGAGGTGGCAATTACGGATGAAATTGATTATCCGCGCGCTTACTGATAAAGCACAGAAAGCAAGGTTTGACGCATCACATCTACTGGAACAGCTTCCCGTTGCAACCAAATTTTTAAAGCTGCGGCACCTTGTTGAACTAACATTTCTAAACCGTCAATCGCAGTTTTATCTGCCTGCTGTGCGTATTGCAAAAATTTCGTCGGGCTAGGAGTATAAATTAAATCGTAGACAATTGTGTCTTTAGGCAGATGCCAAAATAAATCTGCGTTGATTGGAGAATTTTCTATCTTGGGATACATGCCTATGGGGGTTGTGTTTATTAACAAGTTAGAATCTTGAATTATTTCTGGTATAGTTTCCCATTGATAAACTTGTACATTTACTTTTAATGGAGATAATGGAGACTCTTGCCAACTATCGCGAAATTGTTCTAATTTTTGCAAATTGCGCCCTACAACGCTAACCGATGCACAACCCAATTGAGTACAACCTGCTACAACGGCTCTCGCTGCACCACCATTACCCAAAACCAGTGCATTGGTTTGACTCCAGTCTCTATTAAAGGATTGTAATGGTGCAATAAACCCTTGGACATCTGTATTTGTACCTATCCATTTATCATCTTTACGAACAACGGTATTAACTGCACCTACAGCTTGAGCGATAGGTTCAATGTTTGATAGTAAAGGAATAATGGCTTGTTTGTGAGGAATGGTAGCGTTAAATCCCACAACACCAATAGCTGCAAATCCATCCAGGGCTTTGGTTAAGTTGTGGGGTTCAATGGGAAAGGGAAGATAAACATAATCTAATCTTAACTTTGCTAAGGCTGCATTATGCATTAATGGAGATAGGGAATGTTCTACCGGATGTCCGATTACTCCCAGTAATTGGGTGGTACCTGTAATCATTTGTTAGTTCTTAGCTATTAATGCCTAATTATTATTAACTCATGAAAAGTAACTATATTTAAATAATTATTGCTTTATTTATTTGAGGGAAAATCTATAGATATAGATATATATAAATAGCATAAAAGCAAGTTTTGGCTGCTGCACAACATACTAACACCAGAGTTTTGGTCACAATTTTTCTTTATATTGGTGACAGGATAAAGCTTAACCAAAAATAAATAGTAAAATTCTGAGCGGGTTTATTATGACAATGGAAAATTCATTAATTTGATAAAGTATTTTGATAAAGTATTTCGCGATCGCGATGGCAATATGGCTGAAAACCCTTTCTATTATCAAACTTCTTACTTCTTACTTCTTACTTCTTACTTCTTACTTCCCGTCATGCGGTACTAGTTATTCTTTACTTCCTTTTTCACCTTCGAGCTGTACTTGCTTACCTTTATTGTCAGTACGATAAACCAAATCGCGCAATCCGTCATTAACTACAACTTTCCAACCGGGAACTATTACCTGAGCGCAAACTGTACCCTCAGAAGCTAAACCCAAACAACTATCTCCCCAACTTTGTTTTTCTGCTTGAGTGATTCGCAATGCAGCTACGGGTTTACTCACAAGTTTTGCTGCATCTGATAAGACTGCACTTTTTACTGCTACGGGTAATTTATTGTTAGTTGAATTAGGTATTGGAGTTGCTTCAACCTCTGAAGAGTTTACGGCATCAGAAGGGGTTTGAGTTGTTTCTAATTCGGAAATATTGCTTTGATTGCTGGTACAGGATGCTGTAGAAAGTATCAGTAAACAGATGATAGAAACAAGTGTAATTTTAGCGAACACGTGTAATAACCCTTTTAATTAAACTACATTAAATCAACTTCCACAAAAGTGGGTGCATTGTAATTTTAATTTTATCTAGTATAAGTCGGCGTAAATAAGGCAACCATTTTTAATCTAAATTAAACTCACACAACTAACAAAAAATCAATCTGAAATAATCAAAACTGACCAATAACTCTCCCAAACATAAAACTTATGTATTCATAATCCGTTACAATTCCTTAATACTCATTTACATAAACATGACTATTGATTCCATTCTCAATTAACTCACGAGATTACAAGACTTTGAGCCAAAATATGATATTGTTATCCTGAGGGAAGCAGTATATTAAATTTGTAAAATTATCCGATTAAATATAAATTTAATCTCTTAAAAAGCAGCTAATAACCAGCTACTTATATTACTTGGATAATACACAGTCAAAAATCAGTAGAAAATATTCCATGTTCTCATGAATAATTGTAAAACCAGTAGTTACTTAAAATACTAAAAGTAGATGTAACAGATACTGATATTGACAAAATAAACATTTAAGTATCTATTTAAAAACACAAAATAACTCCCTTCTAACTAGAAGGGAGTTATTAGATTAGAGAAAATCTTCTAAAAAATATTAGATATCGTATACTCGACATTCCAATGCATCTGGATTGCGATCGCAATGATTATCCAAAGAGTTTTTGATTTGTTTTGCTTGCTTTTGATGAGATTTTTCAGCTTGCAATTCTTCGACAATATCCCAAGCTACGGCGCAGTCGGTAGAATCGCTGCCATTAGTTTGGCAAGTGGAACGAGCTTCTACAACAGCTTCGAGGATAGCAGTTTCCAGACTACTTGTGGCTTCTTGATTAGAAGTAACTCCTGCTGACAATACTTCTGTATTTTTAGACATTATAATTACTCCTCAATATCATTAAATATATACAATATTCGTTTAATAGTCATATAACTATTAAAAGGCATTTGATATAGTGTAGATATTTTTGCTTTGATTTGTGCAGTAGTAAAAACCGAAATGATTTTGGGGTGTTTTTGCGAAAACTGTATTTAATTTACAACTCAGACTTTTGATAATTTTTTTAATTTAACATTTGCTAAAGGTTTAAATTCTCCTAAGAGAAACTTTCTAGTTAGAGAAAAGTTAATAATAATTTTATAGATGAGGTATGGAATGAATAAAGCAGCAATGAAGCGGATGATAACTTGATTTAGAAATGATACTTGCTTTAAAAAAAATTGAATAGGTTGATGTAAATAAATGATTGCCATTGATGCAGCGCCAATTTCACCTATAATACTGTTGAATAATTTGTTTTTATGTATAGTTTGTGCGATTTGTAAGAAAATAACTATTCCGGAGGCAGCTATGACTAGATTAAGAATTGGTATTCCATAGATTTTATGTCTCATGTCAAAAGTCAATTCAATCGGAGAAAATTTATCTATTAAAAATGTTGTAAATAGAATGATTGCCGCGACAGAAGGTAATTTTATGGAATTAAAAATATTTGTATGTTGAGATGCCATATGTCCAAGCCAATAAAATGGCAGTGCCATTAACACCACATCAATATTCAGGGGGAAAATAACATCTCCAAAAAATAAATAATCAATTATTGCTAAACTATAAGCATCTAACATAATTATATTCATTAACCATTTATCCCCTGCAATTGTAGTGTAAATCAGATTGTATAATTGCTGAGTGAAAAATAAACAGGTTATCACCCAAAATAAAGAAAAATAATCGGTTAATATCTTACCGCCATAAAGTTGTTTAAGAACGAATAAAATTAATTCACACAGAGGATTAAGCTGTTTATTTACGAAAATATTTTGTATATATATGATGACGGTAGGCAGACTAAATAAAGTTAAAAATGAAATATAAGGAACAATTAAACGAAAAAATTTATTTTTAAAGAAAGACCAATAATTCTGATTTGCACTATACATATATCCGCTAACAAACAAAAAAAGCGGTATATGAAACCAGAATATATATTTAGCATAATGAAAGTCTAATACGTTACCTAAGACAAGTAAAGCCGTTGCAATACCTTTCCAACAATCAATCCAACTTCTAATTTTTGACATCCTCACAAACTCCGCAATACAAGAAATTCATCCAATTACATATGAATCAGATACATAGGTTTTATACGGAGTATTAGTGTATTTTTTATTTTGATAAAAATATATAATTTTTTAGTTGATTCATTGAAAAAATAAATAATTGATTCAGACTTTTACTATCCCAAATGTATATACCGTAAGAGATAAGTAGATTTTACTGGTATATAGGTATGTAAAGAATAAGTAAAAGACATTGTCTTCTCCCCATTGTTACCCATCAATTTGAATGAAATCGAATATTAGTAGTTATTTTCGGGCTGTTTTAAACGGTTTATTTTGCTAAAAATTATTTTCTCCCCCTGCTCCCGCAGCTTGTCAAAACATATCAATTTTAATGAATAAGAGCCCTAGGCTGGTAAAATAAGATTTATAGCACTAGGTAATGCCGGTTAGGACATTAATGAAGAGTGAAACCTTTGACCTTAAACCTTTGACCTTTAACCGTAACCGTAGCCTTATATGTTTCCTAAATTTCTTCCTAGTGGGGTGGAGCAATTAACAGAATCTGCTTCGATTGCTCTTGCTCAAAAGATAGAGCAAATACCTTTAATAACTCCCTTAAATAAGCAACCAATTGCAACAACTTACGTGCATCAAGGTAGCGGCGGTAAGCCGTTGTTGCTGGTACATGGATTTGATAGTTCGGTTTTGGAATACCGTCGTCTTTTACCTTTACTCGCAGAACATCACGAAACTTGGGCTGTTGATTTATTGGGTTTTGGTTTTACGGATAGACTTGCGGGGATAAAGTTTAATCCAAATCAAATTAAAACTCATCTGCATTGTTTTTGGAAAAACTTGATTAATCAACCGGTAATTTTGGTAGGTGCTTCTATGGGAGGGGCGGCAGCGATTGATTTTGCTTTGACTTATCCGGAAGTGGTAGAAAAGCTGGTATTAATCGATAGCGCGGGTTTAACTGGTGGCTCTGCCATAAGTAAAATTATGTTTCCACCGTTAGATTATTTGGCAACAGAATTTTTGAAAAATCGTAAGATAAGACAAAGTATCAGCCGTACAGCTTATAAAAACAAGCAGCTTGCAACTGAAGATGCTTTATTTTGCGGTGCGATGCATTTAGAGATGCCTAATTGGAATAAAGCTTTAATTGCTTTTACTAAGAGCGGTGGTTATCAACCTTTTAAAGGGAATCAGCTTGCAGAAATTGTGCCAGAAACCCTGGTATTGTGGGGAGATAGTGACAATATTCTAGGTACTAAGGATGCCCATAAATTTCAACGAGCAATCCCTAATAGTACCTTAACTTGGATAAAAGATAGCGGACATGTTCCTCATTTAGAACAGCCGCAAATTACCGCTAAAGAGATTTTAGTTGTTAGTGGTTAGTGGTTAGTGGTTAGTGGTTAGTTGTTGGTTGTTAGTGGTTAGTGGTTAGTTGTTAACTGCTAACTGTTCACTGTTCACTGTTCACTGTTCACTGTTAACTGATTAATCCAACAACCACATTGGAGAAGAAGTGTTAGATTCTCCATTAGATGCATTTTCTGGCAAAGGTCCAGTTGGACGAGAGTAATGTTTCCTGTAAGCTAATGATGAGGAATACTCTTTCTTTGGCTGAGCGATCGCCGATTGATTGGGAACTCTTTGTTTTGGAGCAGGTTGCCTTGCAGATGGCTGCCTTTGGGCAACTTTCTGGGCTGCATTAATTTCTTCTGTCAACTTGGTATTAGCTTCTGCTAAGTGTAAAGCATCTTTTTTGGCAGCATAAAGCTCGTTGGTGAGTCTTTCTGTTGAAGCTTCTTTTTGGGCTAAATTTATTTTTAATTCTTCAACCTCTGCTTGTAAGGCTGTTTCATTTTTACGGAGAGTAGCTAATTCTTGTTTAAGTTCTGTAACAGTATCTTGCAAATTTCCAACTTTTTTGGCTTCGTCTAATTCTTTTTGTAATTGATTGAATAATTTTTCTTGGTTGCTAATAGTAGACTGAAATTCTTCAGCTTGTTTCTGTAAATTTTCTTCGTTTTTTCGTGTTTTCTCTAAAGTTTCTTGCAATTCTTTAACAGTTGCTTCTAAATCGACATTAGGAGCAGCAGTTGTAGTTTGTTTGCTCATATCTTTAACCTCAGATGCAGGGACATCAATAGTTGATTCACCCTCAGTTGGTTTTTTTACTTCTTCTTGTAATAAATCTGAAAGACGTTTTCTAGCCATTATTTCCTCCAATCACGCTGTAATTCATCAGCTACCCGGCGATAGTCAGATTCCGCCTCCCGTGCGTTTTTTCCTCGCCATTGAGTAATCGCTACTCCATCAAGCGCCGCTCTTTCATGGGCTTTGTAAATACGAATAAATGCATTACAAGCGGGAATTCCCAAATTTAAAAGAGTATTTTGAGCTTCGATTGCTTCTCTCAAACTTCGCGTATCCACTTTTGTTAATAGTACTCGATGGGGAGTACCCACCGGAGCAACTGCTTCTTTGACTGTATCAATCAAAGCAGCTAAATCCATTGGCGCTGGGGGTGTTGGCAAAACCAAATAATCGGCATTTGTAACTACTGCTGCTAGTGCTTGAGAATGCAGCGCTGGAGGCGTATCGACTACTACTAAATCGTAACCTTTTATAGAGCGTAAACTGCGTAATAATTTAGGATTTGTCTCTTGAGATAGATCGAACCCCATTCCCGAATCATTTCTCGAAAACCACCAGCTAGCAGAACCTTGCAAATCCGCATCTACCAAAAGTACCTTTTTTTTCTCCCCAAAAGATGCTGCAAGATTTATCGAAGTAGTGGTTTTACCAACTCCTCCTTTTCCATTTAGGATAGCTATTACTTTTGGCATCTATCCTTCCCCCCCAACGCTTATATCAGAAAATATACCGCGTTTTGTAGTTCTTAATTCATAATTTGTAATTCGTAATTGGAAATAAGGGGATAGGGAAGAGGGGGAAGAGGGGGTAGAGGGGGAAGAATTCAAAATAGAAAATTCACTAATCCTTACCGTCTTATTCCCAATTATCCTCAAATAATAAATTTGTAGGGTGTGTGACGGCTACGATAATTTACCAAGTGCAATTAAGTAATTTGAATTTGCCGTCACGCACCAAGGTAAGTCATAAAAAGTTCTTAGTAAGGGATTTATCACTTTATAGAAGAACTAAAGTCCTGACTACGAACCTTTCAAAAAATATCAAAACAAGTACTAATTTCTATTTAAAGCTTGCTCGATAGTGGAAATTTTCACTGCCAAGTTAATAATATCTTGTCCAGTGTATGTATTTTTTCGTTCGGCATTATTCAGAGCAACAATATAAGGATTACCACCAATTACACCGATAATTGCTCCACCCGAAGATCCACCTGCTGTAGCGCAATCATGTAACAACGAACCATTTTCTTCGGCGGTAATGCTGCATCCAGCTTCATAACTTGCAGTCCATCCGGGACCAGCAGTGAAATATTTCTGATATTTTTGAGTGGGGAAATCTCTTGAATAGCCAACGAAAAAGAAAGCTTTTTTATTGCGAGCTAGTACGGCAGAAGGTATCGATTTCCATCCCAAGTGACCGTACTTTCTACCGAGAGGTTGGCTAATTTTCATGATTGCCCAATCGTTTGCCATTGCGTTGGGGTCATTTTTGAAGTTAGTACCGTAAATTACTTGCTCAACTTGCGCTATATCTCGGTAATTCTTATCAATAACGTTGGGTATAAACTCAACTTTAGCGCTAAATTCACCACTATCGGGATCTATCACGCAATGAGCATTAGTTAAAACAAGGTTATCTGCAATCAAAGTTCCCGTACAGTGATAGTTGCTGCCATCATTTACAGTACCTTGAACACGTCCAATTGCCGACCAAGGATATTTTTGACTTAACATCGGAATGCGGCTATCTATACCAGTGGGAATTCCTCTACTATTGCCTTCTGTGGGTTTTGCAGCACGTCCCAAACCTGAAGGAATAAAAGGTTTACCGTCACTTGCTAATTTTCCAGCTTCATCGGCGCTGATAAATTTAGGTGTAATAGTTTGCTGCGATTCGGGTTTAACTTGTGCTTGTATTGATGCCTGATAGCCGATTGTTGTAATGCTGAAAAGTCCGGTGATTAGGAATCCGAAAAATTTTTTATTCATGGTTGAAAATACTCCTTGATTGGATGTTTGAACTGATGAAACATTTGAGATCCCCCCAACCCCCTTTGAAAAGGGGGGCTTTTCAATCTCCAACTTCCCCAAAAGGAAAGCTTTTGATGAGGGTTAGTTATTCCATTCTCCTTGGGAGGTGAAGGCTGCCCAATAATAGGGATTGCGCCATTCTTTTTGCTGCCACATTTGTAGTTGAGCCTGACGTAAAGCAGTTGTAGGAGAAAGATTTTTCTCTAATATTGCTTTATACATTTGAGGGATTAATTTAGATGTTGCAGTATCATCAACTTGCCATAGAGAGATTACAGCCTGTTTTGCACCTGCATACATTAATCCTCGTGTCAAACCAATTAATCCTTCACCTGGAACACCTTTACCTAAGCCTGTTTCGCAAGCGCTCAATACAACTAAATCTGCACCCCAATCTAAGTTGAAAATATCACCGAGGAGCAGATTGACTCTATCTAATGGTTTGTGTTGTTTATCTACTGCGGAGAGTAAAATTCCTGATAATTCTGGGTTATCTGGATTTGCAAAGCCGTGGGTTGCTAGATGAATAAAGCGATATTGTTTAAGTTGTTTATCAGTTACCCAGTTGTAATTAGCATCGAAATCATAAGCTTGTAAAGTTTCTGAAGCTGGCATAAGTTTTAAAATCTCTTCCGCTTCGGTGCGCGTACCTTTTAGCCTTTGCCATCCAGCACGGTTATAATTTTTTGCAGCTTTTCGCAGCATCGAATCACCTAAATCCATTTCTGGAGCTAGAGCGGGGGGTTTACCAGTGACTCGCTCGTCATCAGAGGAAAATACAGCATCGGCAAGCACGGCTAAGGTTTTGGGAGCAGTTTGTCGCTGTTTTAGTTTGTTTCGGTGAATAGCGATCGCGCTGACTGAAGGTAAATTTACAATTTCGCGATTGACGAGTAGGGGTTGATAGTCAGTTTGATTTGGTTCCGATAATGCAGCGAAGGGAATTTCTAGTAAAGCACCATCGGCGACAATTACTAAACGCTTTTTACCCAACTTTTGAGAAACCGGAGCGAAAATTAATTTACTAAGTTGAGTTGCAGCTTGGGAAATTTCTTGAAAATCTTTAGCTTTTTGTTCTGCGGATAAATCTTGGCATTTTATGAATGGACTTTCACATTTTTTCAATAATTCCTTGAATTTTGTTGCTGCTTTCTCGATTTCTTCTCGTTTTGGTAATTCGTAGCTATGGAGAGAATCAGGAGTTACCGTCCATAAGTAACTGCGTTCTTTAGCGAGGGAATATTGTAAAAGTACGGTGTCTTGATCTAATTGTTGTTGGATTTGATTTAAGTTAAGAGTAAGCTCGGGATATATAATCGCTGCGTATTCAGGATTCCTTTGTTTGATTCTGGCTTTGAGTTGTTTGTATTCAAAGATGTGATTTTGGATTTGCTTTTCTAATCTTTTTACAGCAGCTTGAGAAACTGGATCATTACTTTTATTCTTATCGTTAACTATATTTAATCGTAAATTCTCTTTAGCTCCTATTTGCTTTTGTAATTTTTTTTCTTTAGCAATAAGTTCGGGATTAGCGTCTTTACGGATATCGGCGTTGGCTTCGGTTAATAATTCTAAAAGTCCTCTAGCGCGGGATTTTTCGCTGGCGTTGAGTGCTTGAATATCGTATCCTTTTGATGCGTTTTGCTTGTGCAGTTGCATCAAAATATCGATGTGGAGTTTGTAGATATTTTGTTGTGTAGCGAAGTAGGAAGTACGTAAATCGTTGCTATCTACTTTGGTGCGGAGGTTTTCGATGATATCTACTGCTGCTTTACTATTAGTAAATGCTGTTTGAAGATTGCCTAGATCGCGTTCTACATGAGCAGTATTGTGAAGAGTGGTTGCTTCCCCACTTTTATCCCCAACTTCGCGTTTTAAAGGTAATGCTTGGTTGAAGAATTCGAGTGCTTGCTGTTTATCTCCTAAATCCGAGTAAACAGTACCAATATTGCTCAGAGTTGTTGCTTCCCCACTTTTATCCCCAACTTCACGTCTTAAAGGTAATGCTTGGTTGAAGAATTTGAGTGCTTGCTGTTTATCTCCTAAATCCGAGTAAACAGTACCAATATTGCCCAGAGTTATTGCTTCCCCAGCTTTATCCTCAACCGAGCGATTTAGAGGTAATGCTTGGTTTAAGAATTTGAGTGCTTGCTGTTTATCTCCTAAATCGAAGTAAACAGTACCAATATTGCTCAGAGTTATTGCTTCCCCAGCTTTATCCCCAATTTCGCGTCTTAGAAGTAATGCTTCTTCGAAGAATTTGAGTGCTTGCTGCTCTTCTCCTAAATCGTCATAGACACCACCAATATTATTGAGAGTTTGTGCTTCCCCAGTTTTATACTCAACTTTCTGCATTAGAGGTAATGCTTGGTTGTAGTATTTGAGTGCTTGCTGCTCTTCTCCTAAATCGTCATGGACACCACCAATATTGCCCAGAGTTATTGCTTCCCCAGCTTTATCCCCAACTTCGCGATGTAAAAGTAATGCTTGGTTAAAAAATTTGAGTGCTTTCTGTTTTTTTCCCAAATCCGAATTGACACTACCAATATTATTGAGAGTTGTTGCTTCCCCAGTTTTATACTCAACTTGCTGCATTAGAGGTAATACTTGGTTGAAGAATTTGAGTGCTTGCTGCTTATCTCCTAAATTTGAGTAGAGACTACCAATATTATTGAGAGTGGTTGCTTCTCCCGCTTTATTCTCAACTAAGCGATTTAGAAGTAATGCTTCCTTGAAAAATTTAAGTGCTTGCTGTTTATTTCCTAAATCCGAATTGACAAGAGCAATATTATTAAGAGTTATTGCTTCCCCAGCTTTATTCCCAACTTCCCGATGTAAAAGTAATGCTTGGTTAAAGAATTTAAGTGCTTTTTGTTTCTTTCCTAAATCGTCGTTGACACGAGCAATATTATTGAGAGTTCGTGCTTCCCCGGCTTTATCCTTAAGTTCCTGAAATAAAAGTAATGCTTGGTTATAGAATTTGAGTGCTTGCTGTCTGTCTCCTAAGGAATTGTAAACAATACCAATATTATTAAAAGTTGTTGCTTGTCCATCTTTATCCTTAAGTTCCTGAAATAAAATTAGTGCTTGTTTAAAAAATTTGAGTGCTTGCTGGTTTTTTCCTAAATGCGAATTGACAAGACCAATATTATTAAGAATTGTTGCTTCTTCAGCTTTATCATTAATTGAGCGATTTATAAGTAATGCTTGGTTGTAAAATTTTAATGCTTTCTGCTTGTCTCCTAAATCCGAGTAGACATTACCAATATTATTGAGAGTTACTACTTCCCCCTTTTTATTCTCTACTTCCCGCATTAAAGGTAACGCTTGGTTGTAGAATTTGAGTGCTTGCTGGTTATCTCCTAAATTCGAGTAGATACGACCAATAATAAGGATAATACCAGCTTGCCATCCTTTATCTCCCACCTTCCGCCACAATTCCAGTGCTTGTTCATATTTAGTAAGAGCGAGCTTTTGTGATTTTAGGGTTCCTTGCTGAAATAATTGCAATCCTTCATCTGTCAACCTTTTCGCTTCTTTACGAATCCCTTGATTAGAATTTCCTTGCTCCTGCGCTATCTCAACCCTCTGATTTCCCGTGATCGCAACTACCGACTCCCCAACCAAAACAATACCGAGCAATGCTGTCAAACTGTAACGCGCTAAGTTGCGTATTACAAACCCGAAATAACTGTTTTTTCTAAATTTACTCATCTTTTTGTACAGAGAAATTAAAGCTACCCTAAATTACCAACGTTCAATCTTCAGAAATTTTCAATCGCAAATCGGGCACCCTGAAATCTTTCTGTATCTATTTTTTGGCGATTCTAGAATATTCTACGCGAAACGAATATTATTGTATATCTTTTTCAAAATACGTAGTTGCCGAAAAGTGTATTGACTTTTTTCGGACATGGATATGAGACGTAGCACTGCTACGTCTCTACATTATTATTTTGTCGGCGATTCAAAACCACAACGGCTTTTATTCCCTCCTTTCTTAAGGAGGGTTAGGGAGGATCTTCCTTTTACCGAGGAGTATTGGCTTCCAAGGTAGTTATTGAGAACCGTACATCTACTTAAAAAAATCAAATTATTTTCACAAGTTTTTCCGAAACGGGGATTTATACGCTGAAGTGTAAATTACCAACAATCAATTAACTATTTTATTTTATATTGGAGTGAAAAATACAATCATGACTGCTTTTAACCATCCACAAGAACAAAACCATCAACAGTCTAAAACTAATAATTCACAAAGAAAAAGCATATTTGGTAGCAAAACTTTTTGGGGTGTTGTTTTTACTTCAACTGCTGCAATTGCACCGATTATAGGAAACAATATTGATATAATTGCACAAAAGAAGGATGAACCTGTAAACTACGGTCAAGATGCTGCCCAAATAATAGTAATTGTTTGTGGTGCGGCAGCATCAATTGTAGGTAGAGTCGAAGCAAAATCACCTGTTTATACTCCTAAATGGATGCCGGGACCAAATGATACTGATTATAATCATGTTGGTAATGGGTAATATCAGGTTAGCTTAATCGCTTATGAATAAAAATATGTTCGTAGTTGCGTGTCTTTGCCAAGATTTTTGGCGAGTCACCGCGCAACTACAAACCTTAATCATAAATAATTATCTGACTTGATAATAGATGATGTCGAAAAAGTTTTTGTCTAAACAGTTGAATTATCGTCCATCTAACACAACCTAAAATTACTAGGAATTCATATGTTATTGAAATAATTTAACTCGGAACTATGTCAACGTTTTCAGGATTTTTACTACAACAAACTCTTTGATTCCAAACATAAGCGCCGATTCCGACGATTAAATTAGAAATACAGGCAGCAGCAAATATTCCGTTAACTCCGTAAAGTCTTCCTCCGATATAGGCTAAGGGAATATACAGTAGGAACATCCGCGTTACTGTCATCACCACAGAAGGAATTGGTTTTCCTAAAGCATTAAAAGCGGAACTTGCAATTAAAATAATTCCGGCAGGGGCATAACTAATAGGTACAATCCATAGATATTGAGAAGCTATTTTAACGATATCGGGATTTGGATTAAAGAAAGCAATTAAAGTCGGTGCGGTTGCTGCTAAAACTACTGCTGCCATCAACCCCCAAAATAAACTAAATAAAAAACTCAATTGCAACGCTTTGACAACCCTTGCATATTTCTTCGCACCCCAATTTTGTCCGACAAAAGGCGCAATCGATGACGATAATGCCACCACAGCAATCAATGCAAAGGATTCAAGGCGCGATGCAACACCAAAAGCAGCAACGGCTTGGGCACCAAAACCTGCTAAAAGACTTGTCACTACACCAATAGAAATTGGATTAATCATACTGCTACCGGCAGCAGGCAAACCCACATACAAAATATCTTTCCAGCACCATAACGTATTTTGAATAGTTGGCAGCTTTAAATACAGCATTTTTTCCCTGAAGTGCAGTACAAATAAAGCAGCAATCAAAGTAGTACCTCTGGAAACTACCGTGGCTATTGCTGCACCCTGCAACTCCAGACGAGGAAAACCGCCTATTCCCAAAATTAATAAAGGATCTAAAATAATATTTATTGCTGCTGCAAATATCATAATTAAACTTGGCGTTAGGGTATTACCAGAAGCGCGAATTGCACTATTACCTACCATCGGCACTACCAGAAACACCATACCAACGTACCAAATCTGCATATAGTCGCGCACCAATGGCAGCACCTCAGCACTCGCACCCAAAGCTGTAAACAAGGGATCGATACTTAAAAAACCCGCAACCGCAAAAATTATCACCGCAGTTAGCGCCAAAGTCAGACTATTAGTTGTAAACTTTTGTACGCGTTGGCGATCGCCTTCTCCAATAGCGCGGGAAATCACCGAAGAAGCCCCCACACCCAAGCCCATAGATAAACTACCCAGAGTCATCACCACGGGAAAGGTAAAACTCATCGCCGCCAAAGGTTTGGTTCCCAACTGCCCGACAAAGTATGTATCTACCAAATTGAAAGCAATTATCGCAAGTACACCCCACACCATCGGTATCGTTAACTTCACCAAGGTAGAGCCGACACCGCCTTCAGTTAATGTCTGTTTCATAAATAAAAGTTAATTGTAATTGATAACTGTTAACTGCTCACTGTTAACTGCTCACTGTCAACTGTCATGGTACTGATTTAAAAACAATGAAAATATTCCTTATAGCCTTTGGTTGGGCTGTTGCTCTGAGTATTGGTAGTTTTTTTCTGTTTTTATCAAATCTTTCATACCATCTCAATCCTAGGGATATAATGTCTGAGTTTACCCGGTATGGTGCGACAATTGGTTCTATCGGAGGATTGACTATTGGCATAGTATTGATGTGGACTAAAACCGCCATCAAGCCATCTCATGTTGCTTTAATAACTTTTATTTGGGGAGTTAGTTTTCTGGCTGGTTTAACTATGGGCTGGCAATTATTTCTACTGGATGCTAAGAGTGAAATTTTTAGCCGAGGTATGATTGTCGGTATGAGTATAGGTGGTACTTTGGGTGGGTTTTTTACAGCTTTACTATTAAATCACCACAAACTTTTAAATGACTGGAAAAACATTTCCCTTGTCACCATCGGTTGGTTTCTAGCTTTATTTGATGGTAGCTCTTTTATCTTCGGCTTCAATTTTTTAGGTATTCCCCTTGGATTCAGCTTGGCAATTATTATCGGTGGAATCATTATCGGTACCGTTGGTGGCAGTGTTATGTTTTGGCGAATGAGATAGTACCATGACAGTTAACAGTTAACAGTGAGCAGTTAACAGTGAGCAGTGATAGAAACCCGGTTTTTGGGAAAAACCGGGTTTCTCAAGTCTCATAAATGATCTAATTGTTTTCACGTCTTCCTCCTCTGTGCTATAAAAATGTAGTATTTTTGTAGTGTGAATATCTACGTCGGTAAAACTGATGAATACAAAGTTTGAATACACTGCTATTACGGATTCGGGAGAAGTAAAAAAATTTGGCAATATTTTAAAGCAATGTTTTTTAGCTGATGATGATGAGGAAGTTTGGCTGAAGCGGATGGGGGTGGAAAATATACGTTTAATTTGCGAGGAAAAAGAAATTGTTGGTGGATTGCTACATATTCCCATGGGGCAATGGTGGGGTGGTGAGAATGTTGCAATGACGGGAATTGCTGGGGTTGCTGTGTCTCCGGAGTTTCGCGGTAGTGGTGCGGCGTTAAGTTTAATGCGGCAGACAATTAAAGAACTTTATGGGAATGATGTGGCGATTTCTGTTCTTTATCCAGCAACTCAACGGCTTTATCGTAAAGTTGGATATGAGCAGGGTGGTAGTTTGTGCGGTTGGGAAATTTTAGCGCAGAATATTCAAGTTAGAGAACAACCTTTACCGATTAAATCAATTCCTTTAGATTCAGAAATTTTTTACGAATTATATACATCCCAAGCCAAAGGTGTGAATGGGTATTTAAACCGGAATCAAAATATGTGGGATGCAATAATGAAACCGGATAAGAATGATGTTTTCTACAGTTATATTATTGGTTCGCGAGAAAAGCCTCAAGGTTATATTATATTTAGCCAGCATTCAATAGAAGATGACAATATTATCAGAGTTTTTGATTGGGTAATTCTGACAAATGTGGCAGCACAAAGTTTTTGGTCATTTCTAAATAATCATCGCTCTCAAATAGATAAAATACGTTGGCGTGGTAGTGTAATTGATAATTTAACGTTAATGTTGCCAGAGCAAACTGCAAAAATTAAGTCTAATCAACGTTGGATGTTGCGAATAATAAATTTAGAGAAAGCATTATCCACGCGGGGTTATCCTTTAGGAGTTGAAGCTGAATTACATTTAGAGATAACAGACGATTTGATAGCAGAAAATAACGGTAAATTCATTTTATCGGTTGCCAAAGGAAGCGGAAATATTGCTAAAGGTGGAAAAGGTAAATTAAAGCTAGATATTAGAGGCTTAGCATCTTTGTATGGGGGATTATTCTCACCACAACAATTACAGCTTGCAGGAAAGCTCGATGGCACAGAAAATTCACTTGCTAATGCTACTCGAATATTTTCAGGTACCTCTCCTTGGATGATGGACTTTTTTTAAAATAGGAATCGTAAGAAGTAGTAAGTAGTAAGTAGTAAGTAGTAAGTAGCAAGTAGCAAGTAGTAAGTAGTAAGTAGTAAGTAGTAAGTAGTAAGTAGCAAGTAAAAACCTTCTCATTCTCATCGTTATGGGGCTAAACGTTGACTCCTAAC
>JBCBPQ010000097.1:0-22958 GCA_039820645.1 Cyanobacteria bacterium J06633_8
CTCAGTTGTGTTTTGAATCCTAGTAACATGCTTGTATTGTACAATATTCAGGTCTTCTCAGGATTACATGAGACACAGTTCCAAATTAATATAAGCATTTGTTAGTAATTGTTAGCTTTTTGATTACTGTTTATTAACCCTTTTAAGGCATCCTACCAACAGAGTCTAAAGATAGCATGGGTTGGAAAATTGCCCGTAAGTTTGTACTAGAATTAGGCTCAGTGGGACTAATCAACTTTTACCTCATCCAAGCTGGTTTTGATAAGCCTGCGTGAAAGCGCAGGTAATTAATACAAATCAGTGCAGCCTTATTGTAACCGAGTTTTTCACATTTCTTAGCATAAGTCTTTACCGTCAAAGATCAATACTTTGAGTTCAGCTTGGCATAAATATCTAACGCAGTAACTCGATGATAAATGTATATAGTTCATCAATATTTACATAACTTTATTTATTAGTCTTGATTGCCGTAGCAGTAACTTGCTTTATCGACTCCAATCAAACAAGGGTGTAATTTTTATAAAAAACTTGGGAATACTATGTATATATACCATGATTATGCAATCTCAAATAACTTAAGGAATATATTCTATGTCAGCATTTGAGCAACTTCAGCCTGCCACTGCTCAACAAGCGAGCGTGTACTTGCCTTACATCCAAAGTGGTAAGCGGAATTTTCTACCTTATGCTATTGGGCTTTACCGAAAAGGGGTTCTAGAAGGAAATCGTAAAATAGAAAGCAGCGATAGCATTCCTTTTATTGCCACTTGGAATATTGCTACTTTGCCCTCCGACTTAACTCGTTGCCGAATGCAGTTTGATGGAAATGCCGAACTGAGTTACGAGGTAATGATGGCAAGTTTTGAGTTTATAAATTTTTTAATAGAAATACTTGAGAACTACAAACGCCAACGTATGACTGATTTTTCTCAATCTTTCTACCGTAAGCTATTGCGCCTCGAAGATTGATTTTTAGCCTTAGGGAGATCCAAGAAATAAAATGTCCCACCGTTTTACAAATATTCCGGGAAAAACCAAAGATACTGGGGTGTCGCCTTTGGGGCGACACCGACGGTGGTGAAGCAGCGCAGTCTTGGGGGTTTCCCCCCGAAGTTTGGGGGAAGAACATCTTCCCCGAAGTTTGGGGGAAGAGTATCTTCCCCCCAACTTCTCTCCCCCAACTTCTCTCCACTCGCTGTTGCTGTAAGCGAAGCTTTCTCGCAGAGTACCCGAAGGGGACATTTTATTATCTGTAAGTGCCTTAGTAGTCACCAAAGCAAAATTGCCGGGTGGAGACAAGCAGGGGGAGCAGTGGCAATACTGCTCGGATAAGGAAGGAATTCGTGAAGGCAAGCTGAGGAGACGGGGAGCCGAGGAGAAGGGGAAAAACAGTTGTTCCCGAGACACTGAGGGCACCTCAGCCCCTCAGCACCTCAGCCCCGTTTCCTATCTCAGCAACACCCTTTAAGTCTTAACCGAGCAGTATTGGGAGCAGTGGGTTAATTAACAGAAGAAAAACTCTTTATATATCTGATTTAAAGCAGTCAGAGGTAAAAAGTATAAACAAAAACAACAATGGGGAAGAATTTTGATTCTTACCCCTAATTTTTTATTGTCTTTGACTATTCTAATAAGAGCCTTAAGTACGGTGAGGGTTTCCCCCCGAAGTTTGGGGGAAGAACATCTTCCCCGAAGTTTGGGGGAAGAGTATCTTCCCCGAAGTTTGGGGGAAGAACATCTTCCCCCCAACTTCTCTCCCCCAACTTCTCTCCACTCGCTGTTGCTGTAAGCGAAGCTTTCTCGCAGAGTACCCGAAGGGGATATTTTATTATCTGTAAGTGCCTTAGTGCAGTACAAATCAAATTACTATAAACTCCAGCTTAACTATTAACTATTTATAGATAAATGACTCTATTGCCCTAGTTCGACCTAAAATTAGGGAACGCCCAAACAGTTTTTAGGTTATTAGTAATCAACTGTTTAAACATGGTGCCTATTAGCGATTAATAGCTGATGGTAGAGATACAAAGCACCTAATGTTGAAAATTTATACCGTTGAAATTAGGAGTGCGTGCGTGCCAAAATCCCCTAAATATTTACTGATTGGGTCAACTGAGGCTTCCAGCGGTAAATCGGCAACTATCTTAGGTTTGTCTAATCAGATACGTCAAGCCGGACTTAATATTGCTTATGGCAAACCCCTTGGTAAGTGTTTGAGAGAGTCTGAAGGAAGTTTGATTGAGGAAGATGTAGAATTTATTACCCAAAGCCTGAATCTATCTCCTAACCAAGTAGTGCCTACATTACTTGCTTTAAGCGAAACTACTCTAAAACAACGTCTTTCCGGCGAGGACACAACTGATTATCAGCAAGCTTTAAAGAACGAATACTTACATCATAATTCAGGTGATTTAGTTCTCATAGAAGGTTCTGGTAATTTATCAGAAGGTAATTTGTTTGATTTGTCTTTGATGCAAGTCGCAGAGACCTTGGATGCTAAAGTGGTTCTGGTATTTCGTTATAAGTCTTTGCTGTCTATTGAACAATTGTTATCTACAAAGCAGCTAATTGGAGAACGCTTAATTGGTGTTGTCATTAATGATGTTCCTGCTTCGCATTTACAAGCAGTTGAAAATACCATGCGTCCTTTTCTAGAACAACAAGGTATATCAGTATTGGCTGTATTACCTAACAATAATTTGCTACGTAGTATTACAGTGCGCGAACTGGTTAATCAACTGAACGCACAAGTTTTATGTCGCGGCGATCGCCTGAATTTATTAGTAGAAAGTTTGGCAATTGGTGCGATGAATGTCAATGCTGCGGTGAAGTATTTTCGCAAACGTCAAAATATGGCGGTAGTTACTGGCGGAGATAGAGTGGAAATTCAGCAGGCTGCGTTGGAAACTTCCACCCAATGCCTGATTTTGACAGGACAATTACCACCTCCATCTTTCATCCTCAGTCGCGCCGAAGAATTAGAAATTCCGATTCTATCCGTAGATTTGGATACTCTTAGTACTGTAGAAATTATTGAGCGTGCTTTCGGTCAAGTTCGCGTCCACGAACCTATCAAAGTTCAATGCGTTGAACATTTAATCACCGAACATTTCGACATCAATCGCTTACTATCTTCAATGGATTTGAGTCCAGCAACAGCACTATCTTAAATAATTTATACGTAAGTTCCAAACATCTATAAACCCGGTTTTTTAAACTGGGTTTTTTAAATCTTGAGAATTTTCTTCGACACGAGTCACTTTTAAGCTATGCATAAACAGCCCCAATCCCCAACCTGAAAGCGGATAAATTGCCCAAAAATCAAGGGGAGTTGTCGTTAAATTCAATATCACCAAAAAAGTATTTACCGTCACAAATGAAATTAAGTGCGCTTTAAATTCTCGACGCATAATTTGACGACGAGCTTGTTGTTGTTCATTTGCTTTGGCTTGAGTTAACCATTCTTGCTCTGCCCCTTCAAGCAATTCGGAAGAAATTCCTAACTCTGTTGCCATCTCTGAAAGCTGTTTCTGTGTAAAGGATTCTTCTTGTTTGCGTGTCATTGCTATTTGAAGAATTTTTTGTATGTCATCCGAACTATAAGCCATCTTAAATATCTCCCTCTATTTTAAGTTAGCAGGTAGTAGTAATTAGCAATCGGGAAAGAGATTCTGGAAAATATTATGCTCAATGCCCATTCCCCACGCGCTGACGAGCAGTTTCTCTTCTCCCCTTTACGGAAACGTGCTTAGTTGCAGCAGCTAATCCGAAAATCGGCATATTTCCATATACTGCTTCGTAATTTCCTGGGTTAATCAAATAAGTTTCATGCCAAATTCCAACGCTACCATCAGCACCTACTACTCGATTAAACCGTTGCCAAGCCGAAAGATGAGGTTCTTCTGGACTTCGAGCAAAACGCTCTAAATCCTCGAAGGAGCGCCAATACTGGATTAATCCTGCTCCTCGTAAATTAAAAAAGCTTTCGCCTCCTAAAAAACCTTTCTCGGGATGCTTATACAAAGTACGTAGCATTGGTGCCATTGCCATTGCAGTTGGAACCCATTTACTAAAAGCAAAAAAATTATTTATCCGCATCCCAATCAAAAACACTACAAAGGGTTCATCAGTTTCAGCAGTAAATCTTCCTGGCATTACTTTAGACATGGGATACTCCTTGCTGTTTCGCGCTAATATGCAACTAATTGAATATTAACAAATATGCAATAAGTTGTATATAAGGAAAGGTTAAGAATTATGTCTTTAGCTCATGCAATATTGGCATCTTTAGTGGATCGATCCTGTAGCGGGTATGATTTGGGAAAGCGGTTTGATGGCTCGGTAGGTTTTTTTTGGCAAGCTTCACACCAACAGATTTACCGAGAACTAGCTAAATTAGATAAACTTGGCTGGATAACTTCTGAGACAATTCCCCAACAAGGAAAACCAGATAAAAAAGTTTATAGTGTTACTAAACAAGGGAAGCTTAAGCTCCAAGAATGGATTGCCAAACCCTGCGAGCCGATGCCGATTAAAGATGATTTACTAGTTAAAATATTCAGCGGGCATATTGTATCAGAACATACAATTGTGCAAGAATTGGAACATCATCGCAAAGCTCATATTGAGAAATTATCTATATACAAAGAGTTGGAACAGAAGTATTTTCAAAATCTCCAACAACTTTCAGACACGGCAAAATTTCAGTATTTAACTCTTCGCAAAGGTATTCGTTATGAAACGCAATGGGTTGATTGGTGTAACGAAGCAATCGAACTACTGAACAAAAATGAAACTAAAAATTAACCTAAAAAAATGCACGCTCTAACCAGAAGTAGGTTCCCGACAACTCTTTCACCTGCTAAAATATCTTGGTCGTTTAATAGCAATTAAAATCGTCTTTGAGTCAGTCAACAGACCTAAGTTATAACATTGATACATTAGCGCAAGAATTAGCGACTATTCAGCAAATGGGTTCTAAGCGAATCGCCGTGCTGGGTTCTCGTCACGTGCCTATTACACACCAGAATCTAATTGAAATGATGACTTATGCCTTGGTTTTATCCGGGAATAGAGTTATCACCTCTGGAGCCACCGGTACAAATTCAGCCGCTATTAAGGGCGCAATGCGAGCCGATCCCAACTTTCTCACGGTAATTTTGCCTCAGAGTTTAGATCGTCAGCCTTTAGAATCGCGCCAACAATTAGAACAGGTTATGCATCTGGTAGAAAATTCCAGTAATGACCATTTATCCCTTGCTGAAGCAAGTTATTCATGCAATAAGGAAATAATCTCCCGCTGTCAGCAACTTGTATGCTTCGCCTTTCACGATAGTCGCACTTTGCTACAAACGTGTAAGGATGCAGAAGAACAAAGAAAAGTGGTAACTTTGTTCTATTTTGATTAATTGTTTCTTTATTCGAGTCGCTTTTATTAGTCATTAGTCACTTTTGTCGGGATACAATCCTTCAATCTAACTCAAATGGTGAATGGATGTAATTAGCACTCAGACTAATGACTAGTGAACATATGAAGTGTTTAGTTACTTTCATCGGCAACTTGAATTAAGTTCCTATTTTTTAATGGAAATAAACAAGTGGCTCCGTTGAGTAATTTGCGCTACAAATTCTCAGAATAATATCTCGATAATGGTTCGCTTCCTCAACCATTTAAATTCTATAGAAAACAAGCTTTTTCAAAAGCTATCTGTAATAACTGTTTGTTTATGCTAATGTATATTTCGCAATTGCCCGTGTCAGTCTTATTTTTATACTGTATTGCTGTAGCCTTCCTAGAAATTTACTTGCCCTTTTTAGCAGTTGCTTATGCTCGCGTGAGTCTTGGCTACGATTATTCTGCACCTCGCGCCATGTTTGATAAACTTCCACCTTACGCGCAACGTGCGACTTGGGCGCATCAAAACTGCTTTGAAACTTTTATGATTTTTGCAGTTGCGGCTTTAATGGCTTACGCAACAGGCGTTGATTCTCCTTTAGCAGTATGGGCTGCATTAAGTTTTATTACAGTACGTTTATTGTATTCAGTTTTTTATATTTTAAATATACCCATTCTGCGTTCACTTATGTATGCTATTGGTTTAGCTTGTTCTTGCACTTTGTTTGTCTTGAGTATTATGCAAGCAAGTTGATAATAAGTAGTGGATAGTAGAAGAAAGCGACAAACAACTAACAATTAACAACTAACCACTATTAAAATGTAAAATTACTCATAGAGAAAACTGACAATTTTTATGGCTTCTACTTATTCTTTTGACGTTGTTAGCGATTTTGATAGACAAGAATTGGTTAACGCTGTTGACCAAGTAAACCGAGAAATTAAAGGTCGCTACGATTTAAAAGATACTAAAACTACAGTGGAATTAGGGGAAGATATCATTAAAGTTAATACAGATAGCGACTTTACTTTAGACACTGTAAATACCATATTGCGAGAAAAAGCAGCTAAGCGTAAACTTTCTCAGAAAATATTTGAATTTGGCGAACCAGAATCTGCTGGTGGTAATCGAGTTAATCAAGAAATCAAGCTGAAAAAAGGCATTAGTCAAGAGATTGCTAAAAAGATTTCTAAAATGATTCGCGATGAATTCAAAAAAATACAGGCTTCTATTCAAGGAGATGCAGTTCGAGTTACTAGTAAAAATAAAGATGATTTGCAAGGGGTAATGCAGCGGTTAAAAGAAGAAGATTTACCCTGCGCTTTGCAGTTTACTAACTATCGTTAGTTAGTAGTTAGTAGTTAGTAGTTAGTAGTTAGTAGTTAGTAGTTAGTAGGTTGGGTTAGTCGCACAAAAAATAATGGTTTTGAACAAAATTACTGTTAGTGACGTAACCCAACATCTTTTATTTTCGGTATTTTCCAATAGGTAATATCAATCTTGTCGATTAAGATCAGATCCTCCCTAGCCCTCCTTAGAAAGGAGGGAAATAAGCTAGTAGGTTGGGTTAGTCGCACAAAAAATAATGGTTTTGAACAAAATTACTGTTAGCGACGTAACCCAACATATTTTTTTGTTGGTATTTTCCAATAGGTAATATCAATCTTGTCGATTAAGATCTGATCCTCCCTAGCCCTCCTGAGAAAGGAGGGAAATAAGCCCCCTTTTTTAAGGGGGTTTGGGGGATCTAACAATTGTTTTTAAAATTAACCCCTCGAACCCATAACCTTTTGAAAAGCCGGACGTTCGGCAAGTTTCTTCATATAATTAGTAACGTTTGCATATTCGCTTAAATCCAGCTTGAGCATAATCGGAATATAGTTGAGCATAGAACCTACTGCCACATCAGCAACGGTAAATTCTTCACCAATTAAATAAGGTTGTTTGCCTAATATTTCATTCAAAGGATTCATCAGTTTAGGCATTTGTTTTTCTCGGTTAGCTTCAACAAAAATACCTGGTCCGAAAGTGGCATTTGCGAACAAACTCCACTGGGAATAAATACCACGCTCTTCTGGAGAAAGAGTTTTTTTACTGTATTTATCGGCAAGATAAAGCAATATTGCGCCGGATTCCCAAAGTATGAAATCACCATCGACAATTGCTGGAACTTTACCTATCGGGTTAATAGCTAAAAATTCCGGCTTCAGATGTTCTCCTGCTTGTAGATCCAGCTTGATGAATTCGTAGGGAATTTCTAATTCTTCTAAATACCACTGAACAATTGAAGCGCGACTGAAGACTCCACCGTAGAGTTTTATCATGGTTTTGATTCTTGGGAGAAGGTTTATGTTTGATACTGCCTATCCTACACAAATATTGTGCGTTGTTATTCAAAAGTTGGAGACGTAGCAGTGCTACGTCTCTACACAAGTTATTTATAACGCGGTTAATAGTGCTTGTTTAAATGTTTTGGCGTATGTTGCTGATATAAAATTTTGATTTATAGCTACATAATATTATTAATGATTTTCGCAGATAAAGATATAATTTAATTGAAAGATTAAGTGTAGTTAATAAAAATTTTTATTTATGGTCTTAATGCTCAATTTAACGCCAGAAATGGAATTGCATTTGAATCGGGAAGCACAAAAAAAAGGTGTATCTGTAGAAGCTTATGCTTTGGAAATGCTACAAGAGCAAATTTCAAATAAAGAAAAGCAAACCAGCTTAGTTGATGTACTTGATTCTTGGTTGGATGAAGATGATGTTCAGGAACAAGAAAGTACGGGTGAGTTTTTAATTAAAGCTTTGGATGAGGACAGGTTATCCGAACGGAAATTATTTCCTCCAGAAATGAAAGGTGTGTCTTGGTGAGTCAAGTTGTAATGTTAGATGCTGGACCTATTGGTTTAGTGACAAATCCAAAATTATCTTTACAAAGTACTGCTTGTACGCGCTGGTTGCAAGATTTAGTATCATCAAATGTTCGAGTTATAATCCCAGAAATTGCAGATTATGAAGTTCGTCGAGAACTATTACGTGCCAATAAAACAAAGGGTTTAGCTTGATTAGATGAGTTAGTAAAACTACTAGAATATTTACCCATTACAACTGCTGCAATGCGTCAAGCTGCATTACTCTGGGCACAAGCTAGACAGCAAGGACAACCAACAGCAGGCGATAAAACAATTGATGGCGATGTTATTCTAGTCGCACAAGCCATAACTTTAGGAATTCCGAATGTTGTGATTGCAACAACGAATGTTGGTCATTTATCCAGGTTTACTGCTGCTGATATATGGGAAAATATTTCCTTTGATTAGCTTAAAAATACCAAAAAAATTTGACCGCCTCACGGCGGGGGCAAGGGAAAAAATCAACAGCAAAGAGCAAGAGCGCAAAAGAAAAAAGGGCTATTAAGTCCTCCCGACCGCACACACCACACGAAAACCAACATTATCGTAGTCGTTGCCGCGCGAAGCGTCGTCGTGGCGAGACGCGGAACGGCAGTAATTAGGATTGTTGCGCCAGGAACCACCCCGCAGTACTCCTCTCTCAAATTTTTGAGAAAGATTATTATTCTCATCTTTAAACCAAGCACCACCATCTATGGTTGCTCCTTGATAGTTATTATGCCAATCATCAAGACACCATTCCCAAACATTGCCATGCATATCGTATAAACCAAAAGCATTAGCTACGCCAAAGCTGCCCACAGGTGTTGTTTTATTACGGTAAATACCTTCAGGACCTCGACCGTAGGAACCCTGCCAGCTAAATTTTTCACTACTTGTACCTCTATAATTAGCTAAATCAGTTGTAATCGTTTCTCTAAAATGAAATGGTGTTTTAGTACCAGCACGACAAGGATATTCCCATTTCGCTTCGCTGGGTAATCGATATTGTTTTCCTGTGAACTTGGATAACTGTTTGCAAAATTTCACAGCATCATACCAACTCACTGTTTCTACAGGTAATTTTTTACCTCGAAAGCGAGAAGGATTGTGACCCATAATTACCTGATACTGTTCTTGGGTTACTTGGAATTTACCCATGAAAAAAGGTTGAATATTTACTTTGTGTTGAGGACGTTCGTTATCTCGACTTTCCTCTTCATCCTTTGGCGCACCCATAATAAATTTACCACCAGGGATTGCGACCATTTCTAAAGTTACACCATTACCTAAATTTTCTGTAAAACCTCCTGCTTTTCCAGGATATTTAGTAATTTTTAGATTCTTGTCTATTTTGGCGTACTCAAATTTGATTTTTTGAAGTGGAATAGAGAACTTGACTTCTCTTGGTACGAATAATTCCAACCATTTCTGTACAGTTTGGGTTCTCTCATGCGGCTCTAATCCCATCCCTTTAAGAATCCCATCATTAAGGCGATCGCCTTAATGATGGGATTTCGCTGTTTCGGTGCTGGTAAAGGAATACCTGTTTGACGAAAGCTAGCAGGTAAAGGAGTTTCACCAGTTACCAAAGCGTACAAAGTCGCAGCTAAAGCATAAACATCTGTATAAACCCCAAATCTACCCCGTTTTTCATACTGCTCAATGCCTAGATTAAACAGGAAGTAGAGCCTCTAATAACTGCATTCCTTGCCCCAGACAAGGAACCTCAAATCTTGTACCAGTTGCGATATCGCCTTGGAATAGATTCCCAGGCTTATATGCAAAGTCTGATAAATCAGACTAGGTAAAGCTTTTAGTGCGTTTCCAACGTACTTTGTATATGAGCCTTGAAATTGATTTCAAGGCAGAATTTAGGGCTAATTAAGAATGGTGCAAGATATCAGGAATGACAAACGAGAAAATAATTTCCCAATGCCCAATTCCCAATGCCCAATCCCCATGCCCAATCCCCAATCCCCATTCCCAATTACAAAACTTTATGTGTATGGGAATGCTGTTTGACGTTGTCGTCTTTACTAACTACTCTTTGAGCGTTTAATACTCGCTTCTTCTCTGTAGAGTATGTAAATTCGCTGTAGGTTTTACCTAAAGGGATGAGAGATTGTGCTTCTTCTTTGCGTTTGTAGGTGCGTGCTGCTGCAAACAGTCTTTCGCTAAAATCATCAACTATTTGGGCGGATTTATCTAATTCTGCTGGTTTGCGGGCTGTTTCACCATCGAATACTTTTCCTAATGTGGTGGCTACAGCTGATTTGTAGGATGTAGGAATTCCTTTGAAGAGTGATTCTAAAGATGCGCTAGGAATAGGTTCGATTACGTCAACTTGATGCACTTCGCCGTCTTCTTTGACGAAGCAAGTTGCTAAACCGATGACTATATAATCATCTGCGGCTAAATCGGGAGCGTCGGAATAAGAAATTGTACTTACCATTTGATGACCTAAAAATCAAAAATCAGTGAACAGTGAGCAGTTAGCAGTCAACAGTGAGCAGTCAACAGTGAGCAGTTATCAAGAATAAACAATTCAGATTACCACTAGAAAAATAAATAAACACAAAACAGCCAATAACTGTCATGGTACTGTTGAAGGCATTTTAGCAGTTGCAACCCTTGAGAAGATGAGGTGCGCCAGAAATTGCAATTATTTGTTATTTATTTTCTGGAATTGACTGTGAAGCTGTGGTATCTATTATTAATTCTAAACCAGGCAGTCTAATTGCTCGCTCGGTTTTGGGGATTGATGGATAATCAATCCTAGGAATACAGGGGCACAACCAAAAGCGGACTTACTAACCAACTCAGGCAAGGATGATATGAAGATTCACTTATTTTCAACATTCGGTGACAAGCAAGATAATATCAGTAAAAGTAGTGCTGTGAGATTTACTGCTGATGACCATAGCCAGGAGGATAGTATTTGTCAATTGTACGCTTATGGAGACCAAGATTTGCGCTCCCGTGCTTTAAAATCGGCTAAAACTGGCGATTATTACTTTGCCATCGCAGCTTTAAATCAGTTAATTGAGCGTCATCCTGATAATGCTATTGATTACAATAATCGGGGCTTGGTTTATTTTCAGAGTGGCGATGAACAAAAAGCTGTTCGCGATTTTAATAAGGCTATAACAATAAATCCCAGTTTGGCTAGCGCTTACAATAACCGAGCTAATTATTACGCTGGAATGGGTGATTTAGAAACAGCATTGGCAGATTATGAAAAAGCTTTAGATTTAAATCCCACTTATGTCAGAGCCTGGATTAACCGAGGTATAACTTTGCGCGAGTTGGGAGATTACAACGAAGCTATCAATAATTTTGAAACGGCGCTATTTTTCGGTAAATTAGAAAGTTATATTTTGGCTGAGAAAGGCAGAACTTATCATATTTGGGGTGAATGGAACTGTGCGTTTGCCGATTATAATCGTGCTTTGAAAAGTTTGCAAAATATAAATGCTGATGGCACCCGAACCGATAATCAAAATACACGTCTACGCTTACAAGTAGAAAATTGGTTAAATGAATTACTACTCCCAATGCATCCTGAATGGAAAATTGAGGACTAGGACACAATTACATTTAATAAAACTTAACAAATTATTCTAGCTTTGCTAATAGCTAATAGATGATAACTTGACGATAATAGTCGCATCCTTAAGGATTAGTTATTAACTATTAGCTGTTAGCTTGGTATATTTAGAAGTAATATTTATATACAAAGGAAGAGGAATGACATTTATTCTATGCAAAAATAATATTTCCTCTAAGTACTAAGGTGTATATTCTTTGATTTCAGCGGGTGTTGTATTGTTAGTCAGTACAATTTGTTTTTGGTTGCGACGTATCCGATTTCCGTGTTGGTGCATAATACTATTAGCTTGACGGGAGTCAAAAGTATTGCTAAATTCTGCTCTTAACTTGTCAACACGTTTTTGAGTAGTTTTAACTTCGGTACGCATTTGCCGTAACTTGTCTTGTCCCGACCAGTGATGGGGTAGAAGCTGGGTTAAGGCAGATACAGCGGCTGCGGAAATTGCTAAGTTGACTCCTATTTTTAATGTTGTCTCCAGTGCCATAATTTGATAGGAGCGCTGGCGTAAACGACGCTTAGGGCGAGGAAGAGTTCTACGCCGCTGTATGGGCTGTAGTTCTTCTCTTGTGACTTGAACTGCGTTCATAGTTGACTCAATCTCCTCAAAAAACGGATTCTTTGCAAATATTTTAGAACCATGCATTTACGGTTTTCGTTTGCTGCCATCTTACTTCATTTTTATCAAACTGCTACACCTAGAAAAATAGTGAAAAAATAATCCCGACAATCCTCAGTACTTCCTCTTAAGTAATTTACAGCAAATAGCTACAAGTTTCCGGAAGATATACTTAGAAATGTCAGGATTATGAACTTTACAAGTTTATAAAGAAATAACAAGTATTTACTTCAAGATTTACTTATACAGTTCGGTTGCCAAACGCCAAGCTAAAACACCTGGAATTAAAGCTACAGCTAGAGCGATATAAACTTGAGTGTCTGAAATAGGCATATTGGAAATCTCCTCATCTCGCTAAACAACAGAATATTTCGTATTCTACTTTTCAATGTTTTACCCTAATTAGGAAATAGGTTGTAACAAGATGCAACAATTAAGATGGGGAATTGGGGATTGGGCATTGGGGATTGGGCATTGGAGGATGGGGAGAGGGGGAATTTTAAAGTCATGAGTAGCGAGTAGCAAGTAGCAAGTAGCAAGTAAAATAATAATTCTTAATTTACTCAAAGAGGATTGATTTCCAGCATAATTACTCGTTACTCATTACTCCTTACTCATTACTCCTTACTCATTACTCCTAACTGCTAATTGCTAACTTAAAACCTTTAACCTTTAACCTTTGAGATATGTATTTAGGCATAGATTTCGGCACGTCTGGGGCTAGGGGTGTAGCTATCGCCTCTGCTGGCAATATTGTGGAGGAGGTAAGATGTCGGTTTGAGATGTCGTTGGAAACTGATTTAATAAGTTGTTGGCGAACTGCTTTATTTAGGCTTTTAGAGCAACTGAGGGGGGAATCACGAGGAAAAATTACCCGCATTGCTATCAACGGTACTTCGTCTACTGTTTTGCTGTGCGATGCTGTGGGGAATCCTGTTGAGGCACCCCTACTTTACAATGATGCCAGGGGAGGGGGGATGCGAGAAAAATTGAGAAATATTGCTCCACCAAACCATACTGTATTAAGTGCTACATCGAGCTTGGTAAAACTGTTATGGATGATGCAGTTACCTTCTGTTACGAAAGCTAAATACTTTTTACATCAAGCTGATTGGTTGGGGTTTCTTTTGCATGGCAAGTTGGGTATCAGCGATTATCACAATGCTTTGAAACTTGGTTACGATGTGGAAGCGTTGCAGTATCCTGAATGGTTTAACAGATTGCAGATATCAATTCAACTACCAGAAGTCGTAATTCCTGGAAATCCTGTAGGAGAATTGCGTTCTGATATTGCTGAGAAATATAATTTTCCTCGGGATTGTGTGGTTTGTGCGGGTACGACGGATAGTATTGCTGCATTTATCGCCAGTGGAGCAAATTCTGTGGGTGAAGCGGTGACTTCTTTGGGTTCGACATTAGTTTTAAAGTTGTTAAGTAGTAGTCGTGTAGATAATTCTCAATATGGAATTTATAGTCATCGCTTCGGGAATTTATGGTTAACTGGGGGAGCTTCTAATAGCGGAGGTGCGGTTTTAAAGCAATTTTTTAGTAGTGAAGAGTTAGACAATTTTAGTCAAGAAATAGATTTAACTAAATCAAGCGGGTTGGATTATTATCCGTTATTGAAACCAGGAGAACGTTTTCCAATTAATGACCCTAATTTATCACCTAATTTAGAACCACGTCCCGATAATAATGTGGAATTTCTGCATGGTTTATTAGAAAGTATGGCTCGAATTGAAGCGCGAGGATACAAGTTATTACAAGATTTTGGTGCAGATAATTTAAAGAGGGTTTATACTGCTGGCGGTGGTGCTAAAAATCAAGTTTGGAGTGAAATTAGAAAGCAATATTTAGGAGTTTCCGTAGTGTCTTCTAATAATACCGAAGCTGCTTATGGTAGTGCTTTATTGGCTATGGAAGGACTTAACAGTACCATGACAGTACCATGACAGTTAATGTTTTAAAGGTATTTTGAGGAATTTAGATATAGTTTTTGCGATTGCAAAGGATTTTTCTAGTGTTGCGAAATAACCTATATCAATATATTTATTAGATTTAAAATGTAATCTGACTCGATAGTTTTTTGCATCATCGCTATTAAAGTTAATTCTTTTAATACTAATGAATATGACGTTGTTTAATGAGCGTTGATTTCTATATATTTTATTTTGATATAATTCTCGACGCTGGTGAATTATTTTATTACCGCTAAGATTGATTTTAAAATAATTTGATTCGCTGGTATCGAAACGAATTAACAACATACCGGGAATTAGTAAAAGTAAAATAAATGCTACTAAAAATATTTTTAATTTTAGATTGCTTGAATCGGACAGAAACCACAAAATTCCTGCCATAAGAAATAAATTTATAATCAATAAACGAAAAGATAATTTTCTTCGATTCCTTACATCTTTTAAATCACTTAATACAAGTAGACTAACCGTTCTTTTTACAACTTTCATTGACAATTAGCCTGTTTCTAGCCATAAGTATTTTTCTTGAGTTATAAACTCAGTTATTGTTACTATTTCAAATGATACCCAAAATTATCTTGTAAATTTGATACGGGTAATACGGGAATAATATTTTAAGGGAATATATTTCAATAAGGTGGAAACAGCCGCCGAAATCCATGAAAAATAACTATGAGCAAAAATAAAATATTCCGTAAAAATACTCCATAAATAGGAAGCGGTAGCGAAGATTGCTTTTTATTTTGCTGAGAAACTTCTGCTAATCGAATTCCCAGGGATTCCATCCATTTGATATTCCTGGGATATTCCCATAAATTATCCAGCCATGTTTGGGGGATACCTTTTTTACCAACTGCTGCACCAATGATACCCCCTAAAATCGCTGCGGTTGTATCTGTGTCTCCTCCACAAGCAATTATTTCTAAAATTGCTGTTTGATAATCTTGCTGGTTTTTCAACCAAGTTTGAATAACTACGGGAACTGTATGATAAATATAGCCAGTAATACCTTTACTTAAACCTATTTTTGCGGCAAAGGATTGAGTGGTTTCTTGTAATTCTGCACTCTCGCAAGCTTGTTTGATAAGGCAGAGAAATTCAAGTTGTTCGCAACCAATTAAATTTTGAAGTTTTTTGTAATAAACTTGAGGAGAAATAATTAATTTTTGACTTGCGGTGGATGCAGCTAAAGCAACGGCTAAGGCTCCATATTCTGCTTTAACATCGGTATGAGTTAAACGAGTTGATGCTCTAACTAATTCTCGTAATTTTTGAATATCATTACCGTAACAAACACCAATAATTGTGCTTCTCATAGCTGCACCGTTTCCGGCAGAAAAAACGCCAGATTTATGAGGAGCAATACCAAGCCATAATTTGATGATTGATTTTAAAGTAGCGTAACCGATTCCTGCTGGTAAACCGAGTAGCCACCATCGCAAACGATAAGCTAATTGTTTGGTAAATATAGATGTATTTCCAGCAGAAATTATCAGAGATTGAGCAACGATACAGGTATGTTCGGTATCGTCGGAAATCATACCTTTATTGAAAAGGAAATTATGGTTTTTTATATTTGGGTAAAGTTTATTTTGGCGCTGTTTTGATAAACCTTCGTAAGGTAATCCGAAAGCGTCACCTATTGCTGTTCCTAGTAAGCAGCCGATGATTGATTTTGTTTTTTGATTTTGCTGCATTCTTTTATTAAAGATTAACACGCAGCAATTTTAAGATAGGAGTTGCTTCAAGAATATATTTCCAGCTTTATCTAGGTTTTGATTTAGAGAAAAGGTTAGACTTCTAACTCGGATATTTCCGACGAATTCATCTAAAGGATGAGTTAATGTTGTTGGATAAATTAAAATGACTTCCGAGCAATTTTTAGAAACAGCATAAGCAACTACTTGAGCTACATCATCAGATGATGGGCTATCAGGAGTCTTGTATTTGGTATCGAGAATATAACGAGGTTTAGCGGTTGCAATATCGTATAGTAGTAAATCTATTTTAAAATGTATATTTTTAGCTATATTGACTCTTTCTTGAGATTTAATAATTAAGTTTGCAGGTAAATTTAATTTTAGCCATTCAGCAATAAACAGTTCATATAAACTTGCCATGTTGACAATAAACGATAACATTTTATGATTGCCATTACGATAATTCGGAGTAGTATTTTCTAGGAAGAATCGACATAAATAGTGTAATAATTTATAATCTTGATTCAAAGGATTGTAATTTAGGCTAGAACAATCTTCCGAACTAAACTTTTCTAAGGTGATGAATGGTTGTAAAGTATGATAAGCTTTTCGGATAATAGTTGATACTTTTTCAGAACATAAGCTACTACGACTAATTATAAAAAGCGTCCATAGAAGAATTTGGTTATCTTTGATGTTAGCCGTAAGTTCAAGATAATGACATTTTAGTTTAAGATTCCACGGTTTTTTTATTGTTTCTAATATATCCAGTCTTCCTCGTACAGAAGCAAGTCGCTGTGTTTTGGATATGTAAGTAGAATATAATCCTTTACGAACACGTTCTAAAATAAGTTGAGCTAGGATATCAGCTAGATGATTATAAAATCCACTTAAGGTATCACAGTTCATTAACCCTTTCAGAAAACTAAAGCTTTTAAGTTTGTAAGCGTATTCCAGCATTACAAAGATATTTTGTATAGATACTTTAGGGTTGATTTTTAAAGCTAGTTCGTTATTTAAAGGTATATAACCAACCCATCCTTTAGCTTTAAGTTGCCATTTATCATCAGTCTTGTAATTGGGAAAATCTATATCTAATTGTTTATTGTATTTTTGATATAACTCTATTCCAACCTCGGAGGATATTTCCTTCGCTTCTAATATTTTTGTTTTATATTCAGTTAGTTGAATAATTCTAATTTTTTCTAAATCCATAATTACAACAATAAGCTATAATTGCAATTTATTCCAGCGAAACTCATCTACTGTGTCAGGTTGATTGAAAAAATATTCTTCTAAATAAGGCTCAATTTCCATACACCAAATATCTTTAATATCATCTGCTAAATTCTCCGTAATAAAAAAGGAAATACCAATCTCATAATTTTTATCGTTAATTGCTTGATTAATTTTTTGTAAAATATCAATTAACCTATCTATAGGAAAGTCAATATCACCGTATATTTTTCTCAAAATATCGTAATTTGGACGTAGTTCGATAAATGAAAAACGACGACGAAGTGCATAATCGAATTGTGAAATAGATCTATCTGCTGTATTCATAGTACCGATAATTCTGACATTTTCGGGTATACGAAAAGTATTTCCAGCAGCAAGAGGAATTTTTTTATCCCGATACTCTAACAGATACATCAATTCACCAAAAACTTGAGGAATATTCGCGCGGTTGATTTCATCAATTATGAAAGTACAAATACCTTCACGAGTTTCTGCTTGATGACAAAACTTGATAAAACAACCTGGAATAAGAGGATATGTTAATTTTTCACCTTCACTTTGAGGGCGAATACCCTGAATAAAGTCTTCATAGGTATATGCTGGATGAAATTGTACTAATTCCGAGAAACCATCACTACCGCTAATTAAAAGTTTAGCAATTTTTTCTGCAATAAATGTTTTACCAGTACCGGGAGAGCCGTATATAATAGCTTGTTTTTTACGATGAATTGAGCGTATCCAACTTTCTAATTCACCTTCATTTATTCCTGTCTCTTCAGCACATTCAGATAAAGTATATTCTGTTTGTAATTCTATATTGTTAAAATCCGAATTATTATTTTTAAGTTTATTATTCGATGAATATTGATTAGAAAATTTGTATTTTTTGATTGTCACTAACCAATGAGCAAACATATCGAATAAGTCATCATCTCTTAAAGCTGGTACACCTGATTGATGCATATGCTCTGAGAGTTTTTCAATCAATTCGTATCCGGTAGTATTTACAGCAGGATAGTAAATTAGTTTGCTGTTATAGCTAGTATTTGCAAAATAATTAATAACTTTTCTAGAATTTTCAGTAATTAATAAAAAATTATCTGGTTGTAGTGCATTAAGAATAGGTGTAATAACTTCTGTTTGCAAGCCTTTAGAATCAGCTAATTGAGTAAATTCCCTACAAGCTGCTGATAATTCCTCTGGATTTTTATTACAGCGACGAATAAAATTTAAAATCCCTAATGAAACTTCCTTCCAATCATTTTTATTCATCCATCCTTCGTTTTCAAACCATTCTTTAATATCCTCCTTTACTGCTGGAGCAATATGAATCCAAGCTCCTCTTTGCTTGTTGTTAAGAATATTATTATGCGGTAATAGTTTTAGTAAAACGGAATCAGTTACATCTTCTCCCGAATCAGATGCTTTGATAATCGCACTAAAATTACGATATCCAATTTGACGCTGTTGAGCGTAAGCTGCTGTATGGGTTATTCCCTGGGTTGTGTTGGGATAAGAATTCGCAAATTCCTGAAAAAGTTGGATAAATTCATCTATTTTAGTCGCTATCATTCTTATAATTAATTGAATAAATATAGGAGTTACACAAGCCCCCCTTAAAAAAGGGGGGTTGGGGGGATCGAAAATGTCTGGAACACTATATTTTAGGTTATTAGTGCGTTATTACTAAAATCAAGTATTTTTTATTACATAAAATATTTAAACTTTTCAAATTCTTGTTCTTTTAAATATCGGTAACTTTGTGGAGGTGTAAATTCAGGGATTTGTTTTCTTAAACTTTCAAGGTTAATTGAAACATCAAATTTTTTCGGATTCCTCAAAAATATGCCGACAAAAAAAGAAGCACCTTGATAATATTTTTCAAAATCTTGAGAGCTTATACCAGCTTTTTCATGAACAAGATTCCAATAAGTTTTTATATCATGTCGTAATTCTATTCTTTTTTGAATAATATTTTCGACTTCAAATAATCCTACCAAAGCTTTTGTCGGAGATGAAACATATACAAGAACGATATCATCTATAGTTAATCGAGTACGTACACGACGTAATTCAACAGTTTTTTCTCCTGAAAATATCTTCGATGCATATTTAGGCTTTATTGATAATAATAATATATTCGCAGGCATTTTTATCCTGTTTCTATAAATAATTTTCAGTACCTATATTATATAATTGATGAAAAACACTATCATCAATTTTATATAGTGATTGAAATGTTATTTTTGGACGATTTAAAATTTTCCTAATGGTTCTAAGTTCTATTTTATTTAATAACTCAGTATAACCAAAACGAATAGCCATGATATTTTCATTTTTTTCTTTATTTATACCTGATATATCGCTTAATTTATACACACCTAAACGCTGAAAAAGCTGAAACAGATTTTCTGGTTTATCAATTATCACTTCATCAGCCAAAGAACAAGCTCTAATTGCTCCAACATGAACATAATTTTTGTCTTGACTAACATACCAAAGAATCCTGAAAGGTGCTTTAATTTTTGCATAATGTTTCGCTGAACGATAATAAACTGCTTCTTTATTAAAAGCAAGGTCGTTTTTGGCTCCAAATAAAGATAAATGTTGATTTGCTAAACCTTCATCAAACAAATCCTTAGCCCATCTAGGTTCAATCGGAATAATAAAGGTTGGAATTTGAGCATCAATAATTTTTGTAGGAAACAAAAATCGTTCAATATTTGCTGACTCTTGAACATCCTCGATTAAACTTTCTCTCTTGATACTATTTGCTAATTGAAGACAGAATTTATACTCTTTCCCCAACTTATTTCCTATCTTTTTAAGAAGTTTAGATAATTGAGATGCAGTTTCCACAACTGCCAAATTTATTTTGATAAAATCTTCGTTTACTCGAATAAATTGATGTTCCACAATAGCTTTATCAACCGTATCTTGTAAATAGGAATCATTAATTCTTGTAAATTGCCGACCTTCACGAGCCGAATGTAATATTGATTTAAAGATTAGATGCTGTACAAGAGTTGCTGATAAAGGATTATCGCTGACACGAATTATAGGTATTTCTAATTCATAATTGTTATGTTTACCGTAAACTATTAAAGCTAGGGGTTTATCTTTTCCTTCAATAACTTTAAAGCATTGAAAATTTTCCGGATTGCTAATAAAACGTCGTAACTTTTGTTGGAATTGTGCTTTTGTTTCATTCTGCTCGGAACAGTAGAAATAATTAGTCATTGTTTCTACTTCTGCTTTTGTTACTAAAACTTGCTCGATTGAAGTTCCAGATAAACGTATTGGTTGATATTCTGGATTTCGACTAATTTCGTTTAATTGAACTATTAAATTATTTGGTCGAATTACTGATAATCCAAAATTTTCATAAATTTCATTAGCAATATCTAATAATAGTGGTTCTCTAGTTACAAAAATATCAGAATCGGAAGCAATAGCTCTTGCTAAATGATGAAAGTTAATTTCTGATTTTACTATGCCTTTTTCAGACATAAAAATTTTTAATTTTTCTTGATAATTCTCTAGCTTTTCTGACTCGCAAGGTAAAACAGTAAACTGTTCGTTTTCGGCAAATTGGCGATAAAGTTTTCTTTCTTCGTCACTACTAATATTATTAATTTGAATAAATATTCCATCAGTGATACATAACTCTATTTCTGGTTCTAGCCAATCAGCTAATAGTAGTTTTGATTCTTCATTCTCTAAAGATTCATCAGCATATAAATCGAAAAAAAGTTTATCGTCAATTACAACACACAATTTTGATTCAAGTTTTTGAATTGGAGCAATAGAAAATAGATTGCGATGATTATAATCGAACCACCAAAAAGTTTTTAATTTTCTATCTTTACCCCTACCCGGTTTCTCCCATTTAGGAATAAAACCATTACTACACCACATATTGTCCAATCCATAATCATTGCGACAAGTTAAACCTATACCCTCATATTTATCTTTAGTAATTTGTTTAAGTTTATTAATAAGCTTTTTCGTAATTCCTTTACCTCTATATGATGGTGATACGCAAAGATGATCGAGATTAATACGGTTGTAAGATGTACGAAATAATAAATAACCAGCAAACTCAGCTTCAGAATCAATAGCTACCAGTATTTTCTGTTTTTTAGCTGATTCTATAAAAGCTTTCTCCGGTAAAAAACCAAGAGTTTTACGATTTTTATCCCCCAATCCTATTACCTCTTGTAGATATGGGGATTTATCATCAATAGATTGAATTTTCAATTAGTATTCTCCCTGGATAAACTTGCCAAGAATTATTTTAAAAGGATTTAATACAAATAAAACCCGTGCTAGCTTATTAAAATTATCTGCCGTACATATGTACTTACTTTTCTAGTCTGAAGGTATTTATGCAATTTTGCAAGAAGTTGACAGTAATTATTTTTTTTACCCCAAACTCCTCAAGCCCAACAAACCCGCACCATAAACAGGTTCAAACCTGGGAAAAATCACGTTAACATTAACAAAATCCCGATTAATACAACTTACAAACTTCTCCCACATCTGAGATTTACCTTTCCAAACACTTCCCGTAGTTACAACTTCTACAAATTCCCCTTCAACAAAAATCCCATCAATTACAGTAACCGTCGCTTTTACCAACTCATCAACAGCACTATCAATAATTTGATTCGCTACTTCGTCACCCCTCATAGCAGCATTATCAACAATTGGAGCTAAACCAGCTATATCCTTGACACCCAACCCGCTTCGATAAACTACTTCAATTAACTCTTCAATATTATTTAAACCAAAATGACTTTGAAAATCTTTTATCAAACTTGTATAAACTTCCCTACCATCATAAGATTTTAAAGCAGCATTCATTCCCGCGATCGCAATTTTATAAGCTCCTCCTTCATCACCTAAAATATATCCCCAACCGCCGACTCTTTTAGTTTCTCCTCGATGATTTCTACCGTAAACTATCGAACCAGTACCGGCAGCCACCACGATTCCCACATCATTACCAATTCCACCAACCAAAGCAATTAAAGCATCGTGATAAATAATTATATTTTCTGATTTTATATTTTTGGTTACAGGAATTTCTTCAATTATATTTTTGATTAATTCAATATCTTTTGCACGCCCAACACCAGCTAATCCCAAACAAATCGCGTTTATTTTAATGTTGTGATATTGAATAAGTACTGTATTAATAGCAGATTCTATAGAATATTTTGCAGCTTCAATTCCCACACTTTGATAATTTGAAGATCCAGCTTCACCACGTGCCAAAATTTCGCGTTTGTCGTTGATTAAAACGCAAACTGTTTTACTTCCACCACCATCAATTCCTAAAACATAAGGCATGGTATTTTAAATTATAAATACTAAAGCTTACCACCTAGGAATAAATTCCCAGGCTCAAAAATAAAGTATGTAGGTTGGGTTGAGGAACGAAACCCAACAAGCAGAGATTTTGGTATTGTTGGGTTGCACTTCGTTTAACCCAACCTACCTTCTACCTTCTACA
>JBCBPQ010000098.1:0-22945 GCA_039820645.1 Cyanobacteria bacterium J06633_8
GTTATTCTATAGTTTATGAAAACTTATAGATGTTTATAAAACAGCTTTGTAAAATAGAAGGAATCTAACAATAAATCTCGTAGTTTCATAGATTTAAATTTGACAAAATAAACAATGGGAAGATATTAGGTATAAGACGCAAAATACATCATTCTCTCGCTGAAAGTTTTGCTGCTTACTTCCCATTACTCCCACGGGACATTCTCAATTAATCTGGGTTTTTATTTTAGAGGCTGCACTCACCGCTTAGCTAAAATAGAGAAACTAAGCGATAATTACCTAAATATGAATTCCAGGTAAATCTTCGCACCCTATAACTGTCAAAAAAATAGTTCAAAATAACTAATTACAACCATGGCATCCGCCTAAGCTTTCAGTATTTACTTCATGTTTTGACTACTAAAAGCGATTAAATCAAAGCTCAAATTGCCTAAGTAGATAACTTACTACCTGAAACTCTATATATCTGTAGCTCAAATCTATATTATTTAAGAAATATTATCCAAGAATTAGATGCCAGCTAAAAACTGCTTACCGATGACTGCTTCAAAACCAACCTTCTTGTTCGAGAGTTTCAATTAACTGAAGTCCACGAGGATCGCCAACTCCCAATAGTGCGGCTTTTGTATCTTCGCGCACTCCTAAGTCATCATCTTCAGCGAAGGCTTGAATTAAAGCATCAATAGCAGTAGCGTAAACAATATTTGAAGGTAGCTCCTTACATAATTGTCCTATTGACCAAGCACAATTACTCCGTACAGCTGGCACAGAATCTTTTACTAAGCCTTCAATCAAAGGTGGCATCGCACCCACAACAGCTTCATAACCAACTTCTGCCATCTGTGCTAAAGAACTAGCAGCCCACAATCGTACTGCGGAGATATCAGTTCTTAAAGCATCAGCTAAAGGGACTAAGCAACGTAAATCTCGGCAATTACCCAACGCCCATACTACACCTTTACGCACATGACCATTCCAGTCTTGATTGTATTGGCGAATCAACGGTTCAACCGCATCTGGACTTGGGTTGCGCCCAATTGCATATGCCGCACTGACTCGTACCAGAGGGCAAATATCTGTTAATAAACGAATTAAATGAGGAGTAGCGCGGGCATCTTCAATATCACAAAAAGCACGTGCCGCCAGCATTTTCTGCTGTGGCTGAGGATTTTCAAGCAGTGCTAACATAGCCTCGGGCGATGGTTTTTCCGCTTCCGACTCCGCGCTCAGCGGCTCCATCTTATCTAAAGGACTTTCTAGCTCAGCTTCGACATCAAGTAGATAACGGTCATCTGCATCATACATAATTTAAAAGTTACCATTACCGGGTACCTTTGGGAAGAGGGAGTGAGTAGAGAGTAGAGAGTAGCGAGTAGCAAGTAACGAGTAATTATTAGTTACCATGCGACTCTATTAGTGAGAACTGTTAACTGGTAACTGGTAACTGGTAAGTGGTAACTGATAACTGGTAACTGTTAACTGTTAACTGTTCACTGTAAAGGTTTAACCATCCACAAAGATTGGGTTTGATAGCCAAGTTGGTTGTAGAGATTTATTGCTGGCTTGTTGGTTTGAAAAACCTGTAGTGCTATTTGGGTATCACCTCTTTGTTTAGCCGAGTTTTCTGCTTGCTGCATTAAGGCTGTGCCGATACCTTTGCGCCGATATTGTGGATTTACGTAAAGAAGAAATATGTGTGTATGACGCAATCCGCTAATTTGATCGATAGCGTTTCCCATCCACAAGCAAGCAATTGGACGAGTGGGAAATATATCTAATGGTTGTTGTTTTTCTGCTGAATATTCTACCCACCATAAAGGGGTTTCTGTAGAAAGATACTGCTCTACTGTTTGCGATAAATGTGAACAATCTTGTCCCGGAAACATTTCTTGGTAGGTGCGCTGCATGAATTTTACCAGCAGCGCTCTATCCAAGGTTGAGCCGGAACGAATTGTATAATCCGGTAGTAGTTTTTCTGCCACTGATAAGGTATTCGCTCGCTTATAGTTGCCTTTCGCATAGTCATATATATACAGATATAGACTATCTACTTAGTTTGAGTCAGTATTACGTATTAAACAAGAAATCGAGTATTTACTTGTATAGAAGTACGTTAACTACCTTGGTTGAACTACGCAACCCTTAATCTCCTGGCAAAAGCATCGGAGAATTCTTTTCTCAAATCTATCTATTTCCAACTGTCTTTGATAAAAATCGGTTGATAAACCGGGCTTATCTATAGTTACAGATGGAAGATTGTTAGAGAAATCCATATAAAAATTAAACATTAGGACACAAGAATAAGTAAATAACTGTAATAAAACTAATTATGAACATTACTTACCTTCTCCTTTGATTACACTTGACTCGATTTGTATACATTATCGATAAAGTTTTATAATATTCTGGTGCTGCTTTTGTCTTCCAAGGAAGGAGACGTTAAAGATGCGAATTCTGATGCTACTCCTTTTTGCCATGTTCCAACACCTGCATCTTCTTCGACGGGTGCGGGTGCTGCCATATCTGATGGTAAAAATATACGAGCGCTAACTGCTACCAAGGCTAAGGAGAAAATTAGTACCGCAATTAAAGGAGCAATGTATTGACGTAATATTGACATGTTTAGAAGCTTTAGTAATTAGTTTTTAGCTTAATGTAATTTAAACTATTTTAACTCCTTCTGTCTCTTTCCAAGTCAGCGATCGCTCTTTGCCAATACCAATTTTCTGACATGTCGGGATGATTGTGCTTGAGTTGTTCAACTAAGCGGTTTGCTGTCGGTTTATCGCCTCCAAGCAAGGAGAAGAGTTGATTTTGCAAATGTGGATCGGCTGTGGTTTCTGGGGTTGGATATGGTGGTTGTGTAGAAAATGAGGAGCGCGATTGACGCTTTTTAAATTCCCAAAATAGAACAAAATATAAAGTACCGAAAATAATTATTAAGCTAATAGTTCCTAGGAAGGTTACTAAATTCAGCGTTAAGTACCCCAAAATTAATTGAGAAAGAACGTAGCCGAGTATAACCCCTATGCTCATTAAGATGACAATCGATATAATACCGACGAATTCTTGCCCCATAAATCTACTTCCCTTTATAAAATATTGGTTTAAGCAAATAAGAATTCTTGCTTCCAAGGGGCAAACACTGGCGATATCAATTTAGTTGAGCAAATGTAGCGGTTTAAAATAGCTACCAAACTACAAGTCAGAGCATCACTTGATTATTTTTAACAGGAAAGTTTTCCGATAAAAGTAATTGATTTTGCTCATAGCTTACTAAACATCAAAAGTAGTAACACAAAATTAATACTCATTTATACTTAGTATTTGTTTTTAGCCAGCGTGCCGATATTGGTCGTAAGTAACTCTATAGAGCTTATTGAACGTAATTTACGTTTAGATAAACGCAGTATGCAGTCAAAACTATGAGACTATTTGTTACCAAAGCATCGCTTAGTTTGTAAAGTGCTATAAATTACCTTTACCTATTAGTTGATGCTCGCACCCTGGCGCAATAATTTTTTTTAAGATTAAAACATGAACGATATCTTGACACAGTTGTATTTTACTGTTGTGCCAATACGCCGAATTTTAGCAAGGATGGGGGAGAGCAGTGAGCAGTGAGCAGTGAGCAGTTAACAGTGAGCAGTGAGCAGTGAGCAGTTACCTATGTCCAATGCCTCATGCCCCATGCCCCATGCCCCCTTCGGGTTGCGCCACTTGCTACAAGTCGGGGAACCCGCCCAACGCAGTGGCTTACCATGCCCAATTACCAGTTAAATTACCAATACCCTATGCCCTATCTATCCGATAAAGCTGATGTCCTTTAATTTCTATACCTTTTTCTTCAAGGCATTTTTGCCAACCTTCGTGGGTTCCGATTTCGCTGGGATTTTCAAACAATCCTGCTTGGACTTCAAGTTGAGTTAATTGGGCAAACTGTTCGTAAAGTGGATATTTAGAAGTGACAAATGTTTCTTTTCGGTGCAGTATGGGGGGATTTTCCCTTGTGGAGTAATCGCCGCGAGTGATTTTGAATGTTTTTAAGTCGATAACGATGCTTGCTTTTAATGTTGGATGAGCATCAGTATCAAAGTTGGGATAATACAGATAAGATATCCGTGGTTCTTTGGTATGAAGTTTGACGAGTGTGGTTTCTTCAGGTCGTCCAAATGCTCGACTGGCACAACCTTCGTAGATTCGCAGTAATGGCTCTAATTCTCCCAGTGCTTTGATGTGAACGTAGAGAGCGCTGGGTGTAAATTTACCAACTTTACTTTTATGGCAGGCTGCTCTAATAATTGTAGGTTGGGCTAAACTAAATAATTTTTCGTCAGCGACTTCGCAAGCATCTCGATATGTACCAAAAAATGCTTTGATGTCGTGGCGAATTTCCTCGGGTAACTCGGAGAGTCTAGGACGTTCTTCCTCGAATTGCACTAAGGCGAGATAAACTTGGGTATCCAGAGAGCGGCGGTAGGCGATAGCATCCCATTCGGCTTCATCTGTTGCTTGCAATATGACTTTGAAAGCACGACGAATGCTGGTAAATTCCACCAGTATTTTTGATTCGGCTTCTGGTTCTAATTCCCCTTCAAGTGGGAGTCTGCCGCGTTTTGTATAAAATTGAATTAATGGTGTTAATTCTTGTTTGCAGTCTTCATATTTTTTAGTAGCAAGAATAATTCTGGGTGCAATGACGCGGGAACGATAGCACTCTACACGAAAATTTTCTTTCTCTTGTTCGTCGCGGAATATGAAAAAAATCCCCAAAGCTACGGGTACTGCATCAACTTCTAAAGCACTATCAATATATTGTTTGAGTTCTCTTTGTTCGTAATATTTCTGAAAGGTATTGCGACGAGTTACTACACCATCCCCATAAGCCAGTTGATTTTTGCTGCTAATAGCACTGACTAATACTTGAGCGGCAACAATCAATACTTTGCCAGCTAATTTCCAGGCATTTTGAAGACTTTTGAGGCGTTCGTCCGTATCTTCAATAACGTTGAGGATATAACCGAGATTAACTACATCAGCAGAAACCAAAGGTACATCGGGTTTGTAATAAGGGTCCCAACCCGTACTTTTAATATCCATAGCCGTCAATCTTTTGACATCACCGCCATGTCCGCATCCGTAGTCAAAAAATGTGGTTTTAGTATTTAGAATTTCAAATTCGACTGCTAATTTTATCGGACGGGATAAGTCTGTGCGGTAAATTGCTGCTCTATGGCGTTCAATTGCTAAAGCTTGGTGCATAGTACAATTCGCTGCGATTTCCTAGCCTAGTATTGGAGCAATCCCACATTGCCGGGTGGAGATAGAGAGGGGGAGATGGGGGGATGGGGGAAGATTCAGGACTTTTTGTTCTCATTAATAACCCTGCCAAGTTCGCTTGGTAGAGTACTAGGGAACACCTTGCGGTCAAAAATCATTATCTCATAAATAATAAAGCGCGAGTATCTTAATTTTTGAGATCGACTATAAAAATTAACTTTGGCTCTAAACAAAGTGGCTATTTTAGGATGCTTGGCATCTTCCGTCTGACTCGAATTTTTCTTACCTCAACTGGTCGCAAATAAGTAAGTGGGCATAAAAAAACCAATATAAGTCCCAAGCGAGTGGAGCGAAGGGGTTGGGATGCAATCCCAGGGCTTTGAATGGGTTTGACAATTGTTACATAGTGAGGTTTTTTTATACCGACTCCCTAACTATCATGTTAGCAGTCTTCATGGCTATTTGATATTAATTGTTCCGAGGTTTTCTTATTTGATTGCCCTTCGGGTGGCATTCATTGGTAATTTTGCTCAAATCTTACCTTTAAGCAAGACCATCGGAATCAATCGAAGCTTCAGTGGGTAGACCGATGTTATCGCAGCCAAATTACTATTACAGACCATCAAGCAAAATTTTACATTCTTATTGTAATTTATTATGACTCAAACTCTCTCTTTTAAATCTGAAGAAAATTTAAATTTAGGCGTTTTAGCTAAAGAAGCTGGAATAGCTTTAGTTATAAAATTTACAGGTATTCTTCTGACTTATCTAGTGCAGGTTTTCCTGGCGCGATGGATGGGCACCACTGAGTATGGCATTTATGAATATGTTATTGCTTGGTCTATCCTCTTAGCAATTCCCGCAGGATTGGGTTTACCCCATACCGTTTTGCGCTTTGTCTCCCAGTACCGGGTAAAAAAAGAATGGGGACTTTTGCAAGGTATCGTGCGTAGTAGTTGGTTGATTACCCTTCTGGCTAGTCTCTTGGTTAGCTTGTTAGCTGCTAGTGTAATTTTACTGGTGAATTATTACCACAACTTTGCTTATGCCACTCCTTTATTAATAGGTATCGGTCTGATACCACTACAAGCCCTGGTAAATTTGCAATTGGAAACTTCTAGATCTGCCAAGGATGTTACTTTAGCATACGCGCCATCACAAATAATTTGGCCTGTTTTGCTAATGTGTGGCGCATTTCTGTTCATACAGACAAGTCATGACCTCACCGGAATTTCTACCATCGCCATCGCTCAAATTGCCTTCGTAGCTGCGTTGTTATTCCAGTTTCGATTGTTATTGTTTAAGTTAAACCAAGAATTTGAAGCCAGCAAACCTGTCTATGCGATTCGAGAGTGGTTGGGTGTCGCTTTCATTTTGTTATTACAGCAGAGTTTTTTGAAAATTCTTGGTAAAATCGACACGATTATGGTTGGTTCAATATTGGGACCACAGGAAGCAGGGATGTACGGTGCGGCAGTGAATACAGCTCAATGGGTTAGTGTTGTACTGAGCATTATTAATATAGTCGCCGCTCCCAGTTTCGCCGCTCTTTACGCTAAAGACAATATCGAGGATTTGCAAAAGGTGGTTTCCGCAGTTGCCCTGTGGATTTTTTGGCCTTCTGTGGCTATTTCCTTATTGCTTACCCTGTTCAGTGAACCCATTTTAGGAATATTTGGCTCAGAATTTATAGCAGCGAGTTGGCAACTAAAAATTTTGGTTTTAGGCAATTTGGTCAGTGCTTTATGCGGTTCTGTTGGCTATTTAATGGTGATGACTGGTCATCAAAATAAATCTGTAGTCGTTTTTGTTTATGCTGCTGTTATCAATATCGTGTTAAATGCGATCGCCATTCCCCTCATCGGTGGAGTAGGGGCAGCTATAGCTACAGCTTTCACTAAAGCCCTGTGGAATATTTGGCTGGTTTTTTTAGTTGTGAAATATGTAGGAATAAATCCTCTAGTTTTTAAGGGACTTTTTCAACAGGGTTCTTCAAAATCTGAGATATAACAATGCTATTTGAGTCGTGTCAAAAATATTGCTAATTTTTGGTAATCATGAATAGAAAATAGTTTCGGAGCTTTTATCTATTCTTTGATTTTTTACAACCGATTTAGAATTCAGGGTAAGCACAAAAAAAATGGCCGCAAGAGTAAACCTGTAACAATAATTTCCTATAATTGTACTCGCAATAGAGTTAATTGGTTGAGAATCGCGCGGTCTACTTCTCAATAAGCCTAGGTTTATTGATTATTGGGCTTACCCTGATTTAGAATTGCTATAGTAAACTTGGGAGGGCGACAATATTTTGTATTAGTTGGCTTGCTTCCAGTAAGCATCGACCACTGCAAAAGAATCTCCGAAAAATTCTGAGTTTAGTTTTGCTTCTCCCAAAACTGTTTTCGTTTGTCCATGCACAATTCTATCTAGCAGGGAATTTTTTTCTGGGTTCGAGTTTTGGTGCTTTTGGAAAATCGCGATCGCATAGGCTACAAAAGGATGAATATCGGCGAGCTTCAAGCTGTTGCTGCCTGCTACAGGAGCATCTAGCTGCTGCCAAGATGGCATGGCCGCATTTTCCGGTGCGTAGAGCAGATCCAGGTACATGGGAATGAGTTGCCAAATATGTTCTCGTGACTTAAGTGGAAAGGCGTGGGGATTTATAGCTTCCCCAGGAACTAACCGATGGATTTCATTACTATTGCGTGCCTTTCTGACATTAGGGCGATTGGGATCTTTGATATCTTTAAATTTTTCCTTGGACTGTACGAGTAAATCCTGAGCAAACTCTTCGACATTATCAACTTCAAAACCCAATTGCTCAATTGTTTTACCAATTGCATCTTCGGGATTTTGCCTGAGGGAGATCGAATCCAGAACTGCCAGTTTTTTTGAACTTCCTGCGATTACAGATCGTAGCATATTCCAATCAAGCATTAGGTTTTGCCAAAGCTCGAAGTTAAAACTAATGGTAGTACCCGAGAATCCTGGTTTGATGCTTTCAAGATCCAGGGATTCTATCTCCTGAGCCTTCTCCAACACTAAGGCAGGATTCTTCATCAGTAAACCATTGCTCTTATATAGAAATTCTGCCCTGCTGCATAGCCCTGAGAGATACTGTAAATGAGGCTCCCGGATTGTAATCAGAAACTTCTCGGGAATCTGAATCCATTTGGACCAAATTTCGGGGTGAAAGAAACGAGAAACTTCTTTGACCAGAATTGTCACCTGGCTTTTCTCCTTGAGAATTTCCTCTATTTCCTCGACAATCAAGCTGCAACCTGCTTCGTAGATGTCAGCATCAAAGGGCAGTTTGTTATCTCTGAGGTGGCCGCCTAGCTTGTCACTCAGAGCCGAAAAAGGCTGATGGATTGCTCGATCCGCCAACTTGGCAAAAATTACTGCTGCGATCGTTGACCCACTTCTAGCTGTTCCGTGAATGTAAAGGATAGTTGCTTTCCCTTGACTGACCAACTGTTTTAACCTTAATTCGCTCATCAATTAAATTTACCTTCGTTTTATTGAATAACTTACTTTACAGAAGCGTTGCTTAATAATAGAATGATTCTAAGAGTTTTGTGGAATGGGCATCCTACTCTTATTAATTACTTGATTTAGCAACGCCGAATAACTTACTTGACACCCACCGAAAAACGGGAGCAACGCGATTTTGTGAAATCAATCAGTTTTATCGCGATAGGCGCTTCCTTCGTTAGTCGGCTTCGCCTATCACTAGCGTCCCCCGAAAAACTTATGCAAAATAAATATTGTTCAGAAGTTTTTCGGCAATAGCTTGGCTCTCTGGATTAAGTTGGATGCCTGTGGAGACTGAAATCAGAGGTTTCGTTTTTTCCACTGGCTCTATGGAACTGTAAGGTTGATATTGCTCATAAACCCGTTGGAACTGTGGTTGACCGAGAGGGTTGTCGAACACTTGCTCCCTCGTACTAACCCATAGCCGACGCAACAAGCGGGGTTTTTCTGGATCGTCACTAAATGCTTCTCGACCATGAAGTACTCTCAAGTTATCAATTACCACCACATCTCCTGCTTGCAAAGAAAAATGCTTCAGGTATTTGGGATTGGATACGTACTTCTTATAAAAAACCTTGAGAGCATCGCAAGCATTCTGTTCTACTAGAGTAGCAAAGTCATAGCGCCAACGAATACTCCAAGTGTCAGGAGAAATGCGTTTCAACACCGAAGCTCTTGCACATTGGTCATCCCGGGAGTAGACAAAACAAGGTTGTAATAATACTGCCACTAGCTCAGGATCGTACTGTAGTGCTTCCTCCAACATTGGTTTACTGTCTAAGATCGTACTTTCACCACCCAACGCTGCTGGCTGTACCATCTGCATTAGCACTATCTCAGGTGGGTTTATATAAACTAAACTACCCTGTTTTGTTTTGGCAATTCCATCCAGAAATGTTCCATCGGTGTGGGGTTTAAATATTGTATTGGTATTTGCAGTGTATTGCTGCTTCACACTTTTTTTAGAGGATGATTTGTTAGTCACCTCCCGAATACCGTCTGGCTCCGACTGTACATGACTTTTTCGTTTTCCGAAACACTCTGCTAATTCCAGGAGAGCCGTTCGGTGGGTGTTTCCGGTTGAAAACACCCAGTAACCATACTTTTCCAACTTGCTTTTGGCTATGGTCAAAATTGATGGCAAATCTATGTTATTCAGTGAGAAATTATTTTGGGACTTAGGAGATGTAGGTATAGTCATGCAAATCCATTAAAATTTAGCAGTATTACTGTCGATACTTGAAAAACAAGTTGGATTGAGTTGCACTCGCGCACAACCCAATCCACAACTCCTAAACGACTTATTGTATTAGATCAAGCATTACTCGTAATTGAGAAAGGGGCTTTTCAGGATCCTTTACTACAGTTTCCAGAAGAAAGTGGTATTTTCTGGCTATACGAGCAACTGTTGTGCCGTCAAGGATATCAGTTATGTACCTGAATTGACCCAAATAACCTCCGTCTTTGCCCAACATCCGCAAATGGATGTTCCTGACCACGGCTTTCTTTTTCATCCGGATAAATGAGATGTTCATGCCTGGTAGTTCCAGTTGTTCGGAGTTGGTTACATTCACCAGATTGAAACCTACGGAGGTAGGATATTTGAATTTTACTCCTTGTTCCTCCCAGATATCCACGAGTTTTTCAAAAGGCAAACTATTGTGAGCATAACCATTAAGGAAAGTCTGCTGCACTTGATTGAGTAATTCAGCAAAAGTCGGATTGCCTTTTAAATTCAAACGCAGGGGCAGGATATTGACAAAAGTACCAATTAAAGATTGAGCTTCTGTCCTAGGGCGATTGGCAAAGTTAGCATCAATGGTAAAGTCTTCTTGGTTCGCAATACTTCCAAGAACTACTCCATAGGCTGACAAGAAAGTAACGTAGAAAAAGACTCCGGCTTTCTTACTCATGTTTTCCAGACTACTCCTCAATTCGGGACTAATCTTTAAAGGTTCCGCTCCTTGACGAAATGTGGGGTTTGCTGGCAAGGGACGGTCGGTTGGTAAGTCCAAAAGTTTTGCTCCTGCAAGGTTTTTGCGCCAGTAGTTAAGGCTTTTTTCTAAAGCCCCTTGACGCAGCAATTCCTGATACCACCCAGCAAAGTCAGGAAATGTCATGGCCAGTGGTGGTAAGGGTGAGGGATCCCCAGAGGCAAAGCCAGAGTAGAGAACGTTTAATTCATTGATGAATAAGCCCCAAGACCAAGCATCAGTGGCAATGTGGTTGATGCAGGGCATGAGAATATGGGAGGTTTCGCTCAAACGCAGGACATTAACCCGCAGCATCGGACCGTTGACTAAGTCGAACTTACGCAGAGAAAATTGTTCGAGATAGTTCCAGATTACCTGGTCCTTTTCGTTTTCTGGTATATCAGGGCAGTCTATAACTTCAAAGGCTGGCTCCATTTCTGGGCGCACAACCTGAATAACAGAACCATCTACTTCTTTAAAGGTGCTGTGGAGGGGAGTGTGACGACGGGCAATTTCTGTGATGCTTCGCTGCAAAACTTTTAGGTTTAACTCTCCTTCTATCCGCCAAATGCGCCAAGTGTTGTTGTAAAGACCTGTTGGCTCGGAGCGCGACCACATATATTCTTGTTCAATAGTAAGTGGTAAACAATTACTGTCTGAATGATTCGAGGGTTTTTCGTAACCCAAAGACTCTGCTACCTTCCAAGTTTCTGTGTTCAAAAAGTCTACTTTATATTCTTCCTTCCAGCGCTCGGCAACTTTGGCATTAATCCCTTTGTAAGTGTGGAATTTAGGATCCCCCATCATCCTGGATACAGCGTGAACCCCATCCGTCATGCGCTGTTTCTTTTCTTTATAAGGTTGGAGCATATCGGGATGGAAATCTATCCCTATAAATTCACATAATTGATTAACAGTGGTTTGGGGTTGTTGCACTAAGTCTTCATATCTAAGCTGATGCTGACGGGAACTGGGTATATTTTTCAGGAATTCTAATATATTTTGGTGACTTATCAACCACATCAATTCTCCTTTTTGCTCCACTGAGAACTGATTTTCTTCCATCGCCACCAACAAATCTAACCTTGCCTCTGTCATTGAACGAATTGTTGCCAGGGGATGGCGCTGGAGGTGAATATAAAGGGGATTTTCAAACTCTTCCTCCGCACGTTGTAGAACTTCTCGGTTGAAAACATAAGGTGGAGTCTTGTCAGCGATGATTTTACCTGGCAGCCATTCCTGCATCAAAGAGAAAAACTCCTTGGTACTTAAGTTTTGTGACTCTAACTCCTCCATAATCTGCTGTGCTTGTTCGCCATCACAGTTTTTAATTTCCATGATAGAGCGAATTACACCTTCTCCCAGGAAATTATTCCGTCCAGAAAAAGCCGCTTTGCGTTCCGCAAGAGTATTAAAAGAAAGCAGATACAACTCTGGTGGTGCGAAAAGTTGTGGGTGTCCGGCCATAATCACCCTTAATAAAGTAGAACCAGAGCGTCCAGTACAGAGGATGAAAATAGCTTGTTTATTTTTCTTACCAGAGGTGTCGGATTGAACAGATTCCCCACAAAGGTGATGCTGTAGATATTGCCGCATCTCGCCAATTTGCTGGGTGTTCAGTTTTTTGACTAATGTCTTACTTATGTTATTAACAACTTTACCTTCTGTTTCTCCAACTAGCTCCGGATAATTTTCTTGAAGATATTCCGCTAATGTGGCAATTGTTGGTGCGTCAAACAGAGCAACTGGGTGTAAAATTTTACTTATTTCTTCTTGGAGTCTGTTAACCAGCGTCATGGCGACGATGGAATTTCCCCCCAGTTCAAAAAAGTTATCTTCGATGCTCACCTCCGAAACTTTCAGCACTTCCTGCCAAATAGAAGCTAGTTGACGTTCTAATTTATTGCGGGGGGCAATCTTTTCAGTAGTTGCCGATACCTTTTCCTTCGCCAACAGAATAGCCAACTGTTCCAACTGAGGATAAAATTCTCCTGCCTCAAAACGCTGACTCAGTTGTAAGCGTTGGATTTTCCCGATGGCTGTTTTTGGAATGATACTGGGAGCTACTGGTATTAAATAATCTGGATTGATCCCGATTTTACCCAACACCTGCAGTCGAATTTTTTGCAACAGGAGCAGCAACTCCTCATCTTTTTGAATATTTGAATGGAAGAAAATCGCTAATTTCTCCGTTGCCTCATTTTGAGAGCGAACTGCACAAGCTGCGGTATAGGAAACTTCTATTCCCTCAATTTCTTCAACCACAGTTTCTATCTCGTGGCTGTAATAGTTAGCTCCATTGATGATAATAGTCTCTTTTGCTCTACCTGTTACCACTAAATGCCCGTTGTGAATAAATCCCAAATCTCCTGTATCAAACCAGCCATTTTTTAGAAAGGATTTTTTATTGGCTTCAGGGTTGTTGTAGTAACCCGGAGAAATTGCATCTCCAGATACTTGTAAATGACCTATGGTATCTTCTTCTAAAACTGAGTTTTCTCCATCTACAATCCTAATGTTTACTCCTGGAATTACAGGTCCCAAATCTGCAAATACATGAGTATTGTCATGTTCTACCCCTACCAGTTCAATGCTTCCTGTTAAAGAGGATTTTTCGACTCTATGGAATGTAAAAGGAGCCTCTGCTGTGGGTTGATAATAGGTTATTCCCGAACCTAACTCTGCCATCCCAAAAGCGGGGCGAATGGCTGTTTTACTAAAACCAAATGCTGCCATCTTCTCCAAAAATTCCCCTACTGCCTGGGAAGAAACAGCTTCTCCTGCCGTGAGTAAAAATTTTACACAGGAAAAATCCCAAGTTTGATTTGGTTCACCCTCAAGTAACTCATTAATCAGAGCATAAGCAAAGTTCGGACTCCAGCTATGGGTTACTCGGTATTTATCGATTAAATCCAACCAATTGAGGGGGCGACCTAAAATATACTCTTTTGGTGCGTATACTTGTTTACAACCCAATTCTACGCAACGAATATGCCAATCAGAAATACTGCCAATGTGATCGAAAGGCAGCCAATTGAGGACGATTTCTTCTGGTTGATGGCGATTGAGAGTATTGGCTCCCCTTGCCCGAGCGATAACATTGCGGTGTGTCAGTTGAACGCATTTTGGTATACCAGTACTACCAGAAGTTAGATTAAAAAAGGCGATTTCGTCTGGGTGGCTTGGGTGAGAGAATTTATCTGGGAGGTTTTGCTTTAAAGTTTCAATGCAGCTTACTTTTCCATGAGATTCTGGCAAGAAAGACTGGATTTTTTGTTGCTGTTTTTCGTTAGTAATTATAAAAGGGCTGTCTAAGAATTGGTAAATTTGACGTAGCTTCTGAGCATTCGGGTTAGATTCTGTGTAGTTAGGAGCTACTTCCATAATTGTCGGTACAAAGCCACCCAAAATACATCCCCAAAAAGCTGGAATTATTTCCCAATTGTTTTCTAATTGTAAAATTACTTTATCTTGAGGTTTTAATCCTTGTTTTCTTAAACCTCCTAGGATTTTCTGGGCATATTCTAATAATTCTGCATAAGATTGGACTATTTCCCTTGCATCTCGCCCTCTATAAATAATTTTTTCTCCGACTATTTGGCTTGCTGTCTGTAAAACTTCAGGTAGATTATTAGCAGTAAAAGCATCCTGTTCTAAGGGGCTACCATTAACTAGAGCAAGAGATTTTAATTTCATTTATTGTTTTTGTTTTGCAGCGTTCACTAGTTAAGTGTTTGACCAAAAGATTTTACTTGGTCTCTAGTAAAATAGTATATTTTATATAAATTACTAGGTTAAGTAGATCACAAATTTTCGGAAAGTCAGAAATAAATAAAGCTATCAGTTACTGTGAATCAAGAGCATTCGTTAATGGGGCGATAGCTTCAAGACAACTAGTACAACACGGCGTAAATAAGGCAACCATTAAAAATCCCTGAAAAGCCTAAAAAATCAAACTTCTTACTTCTTACTTCTTACTTCTTACGAACGCAAGCGGTACTAGTAGTTCACCAAGGGAACTCTAGTACTGTTTTTTCAATTCTTTCAATTATTAACAGTTAATTCGATCAAATTTTCTATTTTCTTAATATTAGGATCTCCTGCTAAATAGGCGATACCGCGATGTAGATGCAAGCGAAATTGAGTAGCAAGAGTTTCTTTGTCGGTTCCCAAACCGTCGTTATAGCACCGCTGTTTGAGAGCTAAAAGCAGCATATCGGACATTTCACCGCCAAATACTCGCCATGATAATTCGACGTTACTATCTTGAGGTATTGGTACGGGAGAAGGAATAGTTTTTTCCGCCAAAGAACGACAAAACCCCCAGCGACATAAAATATTCCACTGATCAATTTTAGTAAAGCGTCTAAGCTTCAAAAGTTGATCTTTGCCTGTTTGGGATAGACGGATGCGTTCGATTGGTGATTCCATGATTTATAAATTGGTAATGGGTAATTGGTAATTGAATATTGGGCGTTGGGCATTGGGCATTGGGGATGGGGAATTGGAAATTTTAACTCGCGACTTGCGACTTGCGACTTGCGACTCATAACTGCTCACTGTTCACTGTTCACTGTTAACTGTTAACTGTTAACTGTTCACTGTTAACTGTTAACTGTTAACTGTTCACTGTTAACTGACTTATTTCCAAAAATATCCACTTTCTACGGTGGTTTGGCGAGTGTTTTGAGAGTATTGCAAGACGTATTCGCGAGCTATGGCTTGGTTTTTTCGTAGGGTTTCTACTTCTTTTTGGGCTATTTCTGTATCGGTGGAAAGTAATATTACTTGATGGGATGCTGAAGGAAAGTATCTTTCTATTAAGTTACTGCGGTGAGATGAATCTAAACGTCCTAAGGGGGTGTCAATGGCTACGGGTAAACGATGTCCGGATACTCTTGCTAGTGCCCAAAGAAATGCGATCGCTAAAAGTTGTTTTTCGCCAGCAGATAAGCGGTGTTTGTCAACTGGCTGAGAGTTTAAGTCGTATAGGGAAAGGCTGAAGGTGTTGGTGTCGATAACGATACGGTGTACTAAATCGGATTTATGCAAAAGATAGCGGAAGCATTCTGTGACTTCGTTTTCTAATTTATTCAATTTTCTTAAGGTGAGTCGTTCGCGAAAGACTTTCAGGGTTTCTTGTACTCTGGCTGATGCGTTGATAATATTTTCTTTGCTGTTACGTTCGATGGTTTTAATGCTATATGCTGTTAAGTCTTTTTTTAATTTTTCAATCTCTGTTTGTAGCTCTATTAAGCGATGAGCTATTGTTTCGCAATTATTTTTTTTACTAGTAACTTTATCCTGTGCCTTTTTTACAGATTCTACTAATTTTTGATAATCTTCTGGTGTTGCTGCTGCTTGTATTTGCCTTTCTAAAGTAATGATTTCTTCTTCTTGATTTGTCAATTGCTCTAATTGCCGTTGACCCTGATTACGAGCAGTCTTTAAGTAATATAGAATATTTCCTACCTGACTCAAACTTTCTGCATCTGCTAATAACCAAGGTTCTTCTTTTATAGATGTTTTGATTGTATCTACGTCATTATCTAAAAAAGTTTTTATCCGGTCAACTTTATCTTCTCCAATCTCGATTTCACTAATTAGCTGAAGCAAACGCTTGTCTCGTTCAATTAATATATCTCGCGCTATTTGTTGCTGCTGAATTCTTGATTCTATTTCTCCTCGCTGTTGAGCTTCGTGAAGTAGCGGTTCAATTAAAATTAAAGGTAAAACTCCGGCAGTTAGTTCGGTCATTTCCTGGCGAGTGTTTTCGATTTCCCTGAGTTTTTCAGCTTTCTGCTGTTCTAACTGACTGCTTTCCGAAGCTATTTTTCCACCTTCACTAAGAAATTTATCAAAGGCTTTTTTCTGTTGTGTTTCTGCTTTTTCTAAGGATGCTAATTCTTGTTTTTCTATTTTTTGAGTTTCTGCATATTCTTGTTGAAGATGATTAAGCCGTTTTTCTATTTCTTCTAAATTCGCTAATTCTTTTGTATCCGCAAGCTCTTTGCGTTTGCGATTAACTAAAATTTCTAAATCTACTGTCAAACGTTCTGCTAATTCTAAACCTAAAAGAACACGAATTGCTTCAACTACAATGAATGGTGGCTCTTCTTGTTCTGCTAATTCTTTCACTTGTTCCCCATCAAATAAAAACAAGTTAGAAATTCCTAAAGGTAAAAGATTTTCGATGTATTCATCCCAAATACTGACTAATCCCGTATCCAACCATTCATCATTTTCACCAATATCTAAAATACCTAAATGGTCTTTACCATCTTTAGGATTTTTTTCCCAAGTTCTAACTATGCGATATTTTACAGGTTTATCGTTATCAATATGTTCAAAAACTAGTTCAACCCGAGTTTTATCTGTAGGTAATTTATGACTATTTACACATTGATTGAGAAAGTCATGATAACTTAAATTTCCACGAGTAGAACATTGAGCGCGATGTCCGTAAAGTGCTAGACGAATCGCATCCATAAATGTTGTTTTTCCTCCACCATTCATTCCACCAACTAGAATAATTGGACGAAGATTTTCGCTGTCATTTGGCTCCAAGTTTATCACCTGACGACCGCAATATGGACCAAAATTTTCTAAAACAAGTTCTAAAAATATCATATTCAGTGAGCAGTTAACAGTGAGCAGTTAGCAGTGAGCAGTTAACAGTGAACAGTGAGCAGTGAACAGTGAGCAGTTATCAGTTATCAGTTAACAGTGAGCAGTTATCAGTGAGCAGTTAACTGTTTTTATTGAAAAGAAAGTATAAAGTATAGTTGATAGCTATTTACCTAACGGTATTCAGGCAAATATATATGATTGATTAAATAAGAATATATAGAACATATAATTAAATTTTCTCCATAATTAACTGAATTTGAATTAAAGTATTAACGCGCTTTATCTTGCTTAAAACTGCTTACTGTTCACTGTTAACTGCTCACTGTTAACTGTTCACTGTTCACTGTTCACTGTTAACTGTTCACTGTTTTTTAAATTTCTTATCTGCCCAACTTTTGGGTTTTTCTGTTTTTTCTATTTCTTTATTTGATTTAACATCACCCAATGTTAACTGTTTAACTTTGTCAATATCTCCTTTACCGGCAGCATCTTTTAAATCGCGCTTGAAGTGAGCATTATCAATTGCTTCTTTCTGACTGCGCGAACTTGTTTCAAAACATTTTTCTAATGCATCATATATGCCGACACGACGGGATTTTTTACGATATTGACGTTCTGTATCTAACAACTTTGCCATTAATTCTAAATGCATCGCGTCATTATCGCAGATTTCTTCTAATACTGCCCATTCGTCGGTGCCCAACAAGCTATAACCAGCTCCTGGGCGAGAGTCTATAAAAGATTCACCTGTCACTTCTTGATAAATCCTAGGTAAACTATCGTCAAATTCATGTTTTTCTTCTAACCAAATACGCCTGATTTCACTTAATTCATCCGGAGTAATTAAAGTGATATTCCGCATCTCTTCCGGCGCAGTTTGACGGGCTTGGGTTTGTGCCTTGAGTACTCTTGTTAACCAATGTTCCCGCCAATATTTAGTGTAGGGGCCTGGAACTGGTTCCACTGATGTTTTACCATCTTTATTACGCTCAAATAACTGTACGTTTCCCCAAATTCGACGAAAATCACGCTTATCGTGGTCGTCTTGAATGTCTAGCTCGTTACGAATATCTAAAAGCGGCTGCATCCATTCTTTTTCTTCATCATTTTGAATCATTGCCTCCATTGATTTATCTTTAGTCACCATAGTGCAAACCCAACAGCCGAAACGCGAATCGCCGCAACTAGGGGTAGAAGTATCCACTACTAAAGGACATTCATTATCTGCGGTAGCACCACGGTACATGGAAAACAAATCTTTATTGTTACCCCCCCAAGGGTTTTCGCACTGATTAAGATAAATCCACACATCATTATTGCTCCAATCTTCGATAGGCGTGTAAATCAAAGAATTGGGTAAGCTGGCATTTGGACTTAAACGCTCGCGTATTCTACCTGCTTGATGCTTTTGCATTGTAGCAGCCCGTCTGGCACTTTCGGCTTTACGAGTACCTAAAACTAGGATTGTTTCACCGTTAGCTCTAACCATTTCCCGAATAAACTGATTCGCTGGATTAATTTTTAAACGGGGCGTACACCAGCGAAATTGATTGCGGGGAGCCGGATAACCCCTACCGATTAAATTTACCCAAAATGTATCTTGAATTACCGGCAACAATAAATGAGGCTCAACCGGCATTTTCTTTTGTTTGGCAGCAGATGAAAGCAACTGCATCGAATTACGAACCCATGCTGAAACTATCGGATTTTCTACCAGGGTATCCGTGGTAATTACGTGAATTGTCTTCTTGCGCTGCTTCGCTGGTAAAGACGCGATGGCATTCCAAACAAGTTGCAAAACCGTACTGGAGTCTTTACCCCAAGATACGCCAATAATCCAGGGTATTTCGTCTAGTAAATATAATTCCTGGATTTCTTTCGTAATTTCTGGGATTTGATCGATTACCGTAACAGGTGCTGACTGGCTTTTTTTTTCTGATGATTGGGCAAGAGTCATTCGATTATAGATTTAAGTTAAGATTTATGATTTTGGTTGAGCCGCGATAATTCATTGCCAGATATTTTTATTTATATAGGGCTTAGAAAGGCATATTTGACGATGTTTTCTGTGTCCTCTTCCCAGTTCCCTGATTAAACAAATAACTCCATTAATTTAAATAGTTTGCTATACAAGAGCAAAAACTAGTATTACACAAAACGGTTTTTAAAAACTTTTTTTTAATATTTTATTTCGATATTTTGTTTTGACATCGTTTTTATATATAGTGTTTTGATGTCGGTATATTCTATTTTTTAAGATTTGTAATGAAAAAAAGTGTGTCTACCTCTGCAGCAGTTATTTCCAGTCAAGATAAAAAAAGATTTTCTGATTTACTAGCTAAATATATTGGCGAAAACAAACAGCTATTAGTGCAAAAAACCGAAATGGGCGGTACTCAAGCCTATGTAGGCTCAGTCACTTTAGAGTGGTTTGCATCCCAAGTTCACTTTGCATCTTTTTTACCATTATTACAAAGTAAGTACAATCCCGATACCGATAATATCGAAATTGACGCACAAAGTATAGATGACATACAGCAACGCCCTTTAGATTGGTCGCGTCAGGCACCTTTAGTTCAGTATTTAGCCGCAAGAAAAAACCATAAATTTCCTCCGGTATTAGCTGTAATTAGTCAGCCTTGGGTTGATAATGCTAAAGCATCGGAATGGGATAGTAAAGGACGAGCTAAAAAATCTACTACGGAATTTACTAATTTGGATGATGATGGGAAATTTGGCTTGCTGGATATATCTGAAGAGAATGTAACTATTTATGCATTAGATGGTCAGCATAGATTGATGGCGGTACAAGGTTTAATGGAGATATTAGAAACTGGCAAACTACCGCGATACAAGAAGGATAAAGCTGCTTCTAGCAATTTTATCACCATTGATGATTTAACAGAAAAGTACCGAGTTGAAGCCGAATATTTACAACAATTACCCCAGGAAAAAATCGGTATTGAGTTTATTTGTGCCGTAGCTCAAGGAGAAACTCGCGAGCAAGCAAGACGTAGGGTAAGGTCAATTTTTGTACATGTAAACTTGATGGCAGTGCCGTTGAGTAAAGGACAATTAGCACAGTTAAATGAAGACGATGGTTTTTCAATTGTTGCCAGAAAAATAGCCGTTAGCCATCCACTTTTAGAACAGCGTGGGAATAGAAAATCTCGCGTAAATTGGAATAGTGCTACAGTTGCAGCTAAATCTACAGTTTTGACAACTTTACAGGCATTAAAAGAGATGTCAGAACGTTATTTAGAACATAAGTATCCTCACTGGAAACCTTTAGATAAAGGGTTAATTCCTATGCGCCCAGAAGATGAGGAATTGGAAGAGGCTATGGACGATTTTGATGAATTATTTGATAATTTAGCGAGTTTACCAAGCTATAAAGTATTAGAATACGAAGACACCCCAATGTTTAGAAGATTTAGTTTTGAAAAAGATGGGGGAGAAGGCAATATATTATTTCGTCCCGTGGGGCAAATGGCATTAGCAAAAGCTTTAGGTATTTTAATATTTGAGAAGGGTTTTTCTATAGAAGATATTTTTCAAAAGTTACGAAAATTTGATAATAAAGGAGGATTCAGTGGAATGGAATTTCCGAAATCTCTTTGGTATGGGGTTTTATATGATGCAAGTCGCAAGCGGGTATTAGTTGCCGGGAAAGAATTAGCAACTAGGTTGCTTGTTTATATTTTAGGTGGAACAAAAGACAGAATGGAAAAAGCCGAATTGAGAAAAGATTTAGCAAAGGCAAGAACTTTTGAAGATAATACAGTGGATTTTAAAGGTAAATTTGTAGAGCCGAGGAAGGTGGGGTTGCCGGGGGTTTTGTAAGGGGGATTTTTAACCACCACCTCCACCACCTCCACCACCTCCACCACCTCCACTACCTCCACCACCTCCACTACCTCCACCGCTACCATCACCTCCTCCTCTAGAACCTTCTCTACTACCTAGAGTAATAAATATAAGCAAAAATCCGATCAAACAAATTAGAGCAAGGGAAAATGCAATAGCATCATTAACATTGCTAGAGTAAATATCAGATACATTCAGTATTCCTTTGGGGAAGGTAACTTGAACTTCTAATTCACTGCCAATTGAGAATGGTTTTCTTGCGATAAATTCAATAGTTTTATCATCTATTTTTTTAGCTTCAGTCGGTATACCAAAACTTTTATATCCAAATATTTTTCCTGTTAATGTTTCGGGTAAGGTTACGGTAACTCGACTGTGTTGAATAAAAGAATTTCTTTCTGAGAAAATTGCTTTCCAATCAACTTGGAGATGACTTCCTGATTCGTGTAATCCTCCAACAACTAGATATTTAATTACAAAAGTATGACTTTCAGGTGGGTTGAGTGAATGTTCCCAACTTATCCATAATTGATTATTTTTAATTCCTGTATCCGATGGAATAATTTGATTATTTTCGGAAACGGATACATCGGTGATTTCTTTAACTTTATCGAGAGGTATGTAGCGATAGCGTTGATTTTTGTAGTTACTCGTGAATCTATATTTTTCGGTTTCGACGACTAACATGTCACCATTATTTTCAACTGTAATATCAACGTTAATAAATTCCCAGTAAAATGCATTTGTTTGAGCGTTAACACCACTAATCGAAATAGTCATATTTAGAAAGATAAAGCTGATAAATATAAAAATTATTTGGATTAATTTTGATAATTTCATTGTCATTATTGATCATTTTATGTTCCTAAGTTCTACCGTGAGTAATACAGTTCACGAGGCTCTGCCTCTAAAAATACGGAGAGGCAGAGCCTCTTGAAGCCCTTTCCCAGCCAGAGACTGGGAACCAATTATTGACGACAAGTAAATTGTATGAATAAAATCTTCAGTCTACTTCAGTAGACTTTGACTATTAGCCTCGGAATTGATTCCGAGGTGAGTGTGAAAGCTAATTAAATCTGGTATTAATTCTATTCTCAAGACAAAAACTTGCTCAAATCAAATTCTTCTTCCTGCTTATCTTCCTTAAACCTTTCCGAACTTAACATCAATAAAAGCCTTTCTGAATAATCTACCGCACCTCGTAATTCAACTTGCAGTATTTCTAAACCACCATTTGTATATTCCTCAAAAATATTATTGCGTTGAGTTTGAGATTCTTCCTTAGTTACCGAAAGTACTTGTATATCCTTAGTCTCAGTAATTCCGATCAACTTAATCACCCAATCGTAACCCATTGAAGCGAAGGTTTCTACTTTTATCGGTGAAGGTTCCCTTTTAGAAATTTCTCCCAAAGGCACCCGGCGATTGTGCTTTTTACCCAAAGTTGCCGCAAAAACTACCACATCAGCAAAAGTTTGAAAAGGTCCCGTTGCACCATTCCAAGATGTTAAACTTTGTACTAACTCCGCCTTATCTTTTGCAACCCGAATTCTTCCAGTTTCAGCCATTTTTATGATTAGTTGATAGTTGATAGTTGATAGTTGTTAGTTGATAGTTGATAGTTGTTAGTTGTTAGTTGATAGTTGTTAGTTGATAGTTGA
>JBCBPQ010000099.1:0-22925 GCA_039820645.1 Cyanobacteria bacterium J06633_8
AAACGTTCCAAACTGGCAGGAACGGTTAAGAGAATATATTCAATTGTTGATTAATGAAGACGGCGAATAAATTCGCCTGACTTCGGATTTCCACCGCGCTATAAATAGACGCGGCTACCATCCTCATAGAAGTTTAGGTGTGCTGTATTACATTTTAGTTCAATTGTTGAAGTTTGTTACTATCAATAGCTAATTAAGCCATCACTATCTTGTGGAAAGTGGCTAAAATTTAAATGTTCTAAATTTACCGATTCAACTATTGGAGTACAGCCCAGCCATTGAACTGAGGACTGAGCAAATTGCTGCGGATTTCCACTAACAGCAAATTTAGTTGGTAGAGGCGGAAAATTATTTTTCAATCCCAATAAATCTAGTTCTTGGATACAAGCTTCAACAACACTTTTTCCTGGATCTACTAATTGAACTGATTCACCAAGCAGCGATCGCAGTAGAGTAGCCAAATGAGGATAGTGAGTACAACCGTATACTAAAGTATCAATGTCCTGTTCTAATAAGGGTTCTAAATAAGAACGTGCTACTTCTTTTGTATAAGGGTCATCGACGCGGTTTTGTTCGATAAGGGGAACGAACTCAGGACAACCAACTTGCCAGACTTGAGCATTGCTATTAATTTCTTGGATAGCCTGCTTGTAGGCATTGCTTTTAGCTGTGGCTGGTGTAGCAATTACACCGATACGTTTACCGGCTTTCACAGCGGAAACTGCACCTGGTAGGATAAGTCCAAGTATGGGTACTTTAAATTCAGAACGTACTGTTTCTAATGCTAACGCCGAACTTGTACTACAAGCCATAATCACCATTTTTACCCCCTGACTTTCCATCCAGAAAATGATTTCACGGGTAAACTGGATAATTTCTTCTTGAGAACGAATACCGTAAGGTAGTCTCGCAGTATCGCCAAAGTAAATTATTGATTCGGATGGCAGTTGTTCGTAAAGTTGCCGTAGCACGGTTAAACCACCGACACCACTATCAAAGATACCAATAGGGGCACGTTGAGGTTCTTGTTGAGATAAATGGTAAAGATTGCCTTCAAAGATAGAAGATGAAAACACAGGCAGATTGTGATAATATTTTTGAATTTTGCACAGAGGATTTAGAAGAAACTTCAAGATTTGAACTACTAAATCCGATATGAAAGAGAATTTTACATCTTAACTTTCAAGATACTGAAATTTTTACTATATTTCTTACTTAAATGTAGGTAATCTCCGATACTATTAAGTATCTTAGTTAAATTAAAAATATGTATTTCGTGAATAAGTACAAGTTTCTAGCATTCTAATTTTGTTCCAATTTTTATTTAATAGAAATAAGATCAAAAATACAAAAATTAGCTATACTTAAGTAAATATACTATGATACAGCTAATTTTATAATTATTTTTTACTTATCTTCTTTTAATGTAGCTGAGAATACCGTTAGCAATCCCCTGTGCCATTTGTTCTCGATATTGAGGAGAAGCAAGTTTTGGTGCATCTTCCCGTCCTGTGACATAACCCGTTTCCACCAAAATTGCAGGCATCGAAGTTTTTCTAAGTACGTAAAATCTAGCTTTTCGTACTCCCCTATCTCTAACCCTTACAGAATTTAAGATACCGCTACGAACAGTTCGGGCAAGGTTATAACCACTACTGTAGTAGTAAACTTCTAAACCGCTGACATCCGGACGACTTAAGCCTACAGAGTTAGCATGAATACTCACAAATAAATCAGCATTTCTTCGCTCTGCCATATCTACTCGTCCTTTGAGGCTGACGAAGAAATCAGAATTGCGAGTGAGTATTGCTTGCACTCCGTTTTGCTGTAATATCTGTGCAACTCTTATACTAATAGGTAAAATAACATCTTTTTCTCTGAGTCCACCTATACCAATTGCACCTGGATCTTTACCACCATGTCCTGGATCGATAATTACCGAAACTCTACCTGACGGAACTCGGGAACCTGGTATTGGTGATGTAGTTCGTGGAAGAGTCATAATCGGACGACGTGTTTGAGGTCGCAGAATTGGTCGAGAAATGGGGGGTAAACCTCTAGAAGTTGTAGGGGGTATAACTCTACGATTACGTTGTAATCCTAAAGATAAAAGCCTGTTACTAAGTTGATTGAGTTCGCCGATTTGAACTCCGGAAGCGGGTTGGACAAAAATAGCGACTTTATCATCATCAAGTTGCTGCAATCTGACTCGCAAAACTGGGCTGCTGGCATTAAATTTAGGACCTTTAACTTTAGAAGCTAATTTAGCATTGTTAACTGTAATACGGTAAAGTCCTGATTTTCTGTCCCAGCCACCGTTAGCTTCAAGATTTTGATTTCCTCTAATTAGTAATTGAGTACCTGTAGCGGTTAATTCTATAGATTGAATTGTTGCGACTCTATTTTTTGCAGTTGGTATTGCCGGAATGGGAAAAGAGTCAGATTTACTATTATCACTAGAATTATTAGAATTACTAGAACTATTGCTTCTAGACAACCTACTTCCGAGACGATTTGGTAAAACTATTAAACCATTATTACCACTAGTTGCAGCTCTCCAATCTGGACTATTTTTGTCTACCTGTAGAGTCATGCGAAGAACTGGCGATTTGCCGTTAACTTGCCTAAATCGAATGCGGCTAACGTCATGCTTGTTCACCGATATTTCTTCTTGAACTGCCGACGATAAAGCTGCATCTGAAATATCTACGTTAATTTCTTTGCGATCGCGGCTGCGATTTACTTTAATTTTGGGTTTAGATCCGCTGGTACGAAGGTAAAATCCGTCTCCAGTAATTTGTAAGCTTTCAATTTTGGTTTTTGCATCTGAAGTGCTAGCAGCGATTATTTTTGGTGGTGCAGTATTAGATGTTGGGGTGATGACACTGTAAATACTTCGTCGAGTTGGAGCATTTCGTTCGGGCTTTGGCGAAGGTAGCTGTACCGTCCACCTGCTGGGAGTTATACCTACAAATTTTACTTGAGCGGGGTCGATAGTATACCCCTTCTGGAATTCGACAACTATACGAGCGGTTTGAGGATTAAATTGTCCGACACGAAGAGAACGAATAGCGCCACCACTTACTGGTTCGGTTAACTGGGGTCGCCCAAATGTCGTTCCTGGCAGATCAATTACCAAACGAGTCGGATTAAAGATTAATTGTGCTTGGGGTTGAACAGCACCCTCGGTTTGAAATTCTAGTTTGTTTTGATTGGCATTAAAACGCCAGGAAGACAGTTTCGCGCCGTGAGCGGGCGACGATAGCATTAGTACAGAAAAAAAAGTAGTACCAGATACTAACCAGTTTATTTTCACAGCGTTTTCTCCTAATCGGTATTTTATTGATAACTATTAATCTGTAAAAGTGTTAGTGCTTCATGCTTACATTACGAAGGACTTCGGAGTCGCATCGCTATCAATTTCTAAATGACTATATCGCAAGCATTGTAGCGAATAATTTATCTTGAACAAAAACATTCTTAATCGCATTAACCTTAGCATGAAGTTCTTAGTTGAATCTGCTTCAAAGACATCATTCTGACAGTTTTTAGCATTTGATTATACCAACACCTGGTGGAGCTAAAGTTTAACTTAGCAGTAAAATTTAATTGACGACATTTTATAAGACTCAAACTTTTTATTAGTAAGCTGTCTTTTGAATAAATAAGCGGTATCGATCGTAATTTCTCTGCAAAAAAATAGGCAGCCTTCCTTTTTTGGGTCTATGTCCTAACGGACACACTCTACGTGAACGCTAACGACCCACAAAGGAGGAAGGAGTCCCTAGGTTTGAAAACGAAGGCTTTTGAAAAAGCCTGCCCTGGGGTTCCCAAAAATTTTTTGATTCTAAAAAATTTCTTGGGGTGCCCCTGCCCATTTTTTTAGGAGTACGTCGGTAAAAAATATTTTTCCTCAAGGTGCTTATTGCTTCCATCCATATAAAGATTTTAATCAATAGATTAATGTTTAAGTAGTTCTGACTATACTTGACTTCAGTATTGAAATGCAGATGTCTTGTTTCAATATTGGGATAATAAAAGAATGTTATAGAAAATTTTTGATTGTGTTTGTGATAGAGATTGTTCCCCAATTTACAAAAAATAATATTTTTAACTCGGGCAATATATGGAGGAAAATGGAAATATATTTTCAGCCATAACTGCATTTTAAACCTCTATACACAGTAATAAGCTTGCCGATTTTTAAATGCCGATGTTTCAATTATCGTTTGCTCTCAACCGCAGGATACATTTTTGAGGTATAAGAGGCATAAAAGAAACGAATATAGATATTAGCGAAATACCGAACTTATTCACGGCATATTGCATGCAGGACTACCTAAAATCTTATGGGAATCATATTTTTCTCCATAAATTAACTGATTACAATTGAATCTTTTTTACCGACTTGATAAATACCAATCCCAAGCAGGAGATAAGCAAACAAATAAAAATAAGGGAATCCTTGCTTGCAAGCTAAGAATTCCCTCATAATAACCGCTCTTTTCAATTTAAGCTGACAATTTATAATGAGTAAATTTACCCAATTTTACCGGTCAACGTGAATGTATATCTATATTTTTACTTACGTTTTAAGTACCTAAGAATACCATCAGCAATACCTTCTGCCATTTGATTTCGGAACCAAGTTTGTTTTAATTTCGCAGCATCTTCTCTACCTGTTACGTAACCAGTTTCCACCAAAATTGCTGGCATAGAAGTTTTGCGGAGTACGTAAAATCTAGCTCGTCGTATTCCTCTATCTCTAATTCTCACTTTTCGGGTAATACCTTTACGCACAGTATCAGCTAATCGTTTGCCGCTGTTATAATAATAAACTTCTAAACCATTAATATCGGGACGACTTAAACCCATAGAATTCGCATGAATGCTGACAAATAAATCAGCATCACGTCTTTCTGCCATGTTAACTCTTCCTTTGAGGCTAACAAAGAAGTCGCTATTACGAGTGAGTACTGCATTGACTCCATTCTTTCGCAAAATTTCTGCCACTTTTTTGCTAATAGGCAAGATTACATCTTTTTCTCGCAATCCACTTATACCAATTGCACCCGGATCTTTACCACCATGTCCGGGGTCAATCATTACTACTAACTGTCCCCTAGGAGCCGGTCTTGGCGATGGTGTTGGCTTGGGCTTAGAAGGAACCGGGGCTGGCTTGGAACCCGCGACTGGATTTGGTTGTGGAATGGGAGGCAAAATTACTGGTGGTCTGACTGCTCTAGTACGCTGTAATGGTAAAGATATACGGTCACCTCTGACATCCAGCCTGCCAAAATTAACCCGAGATGCTGGCAAAATGTAGATAGCAACAGTATTTGCATCTTGCTGTCGTATACGTACTCGTAACACCGAACTGTTGGGTTTAAAATCTGGACCTTTTACAGAAGATGCCAAACGGGCATTGGGAATGAGGATGCGATACATTGCAGTAGTCCTATCCCATCCACTGGTGCTTCCAGATAAAGATTTGTTTGCTTTAACAACTAATTTATTACCGTTATCATCTAATTCTACAGATTTAATTTCAGCTACAGAACTATTAATTGATGCGACTGGTGGTGGTGAAGATATTGGTGGATTTACTGATGGGCTTAGATTGCTAGTTATAGGCGAACTGCTAACTGAGCCATTAGGTAGCAAAACTATACCGCCAAAACTACTAATTGAGCCTCTCCAGTTAGGACTATTTTTGTTTACCCTCAAAATTATACGAGCTGTTGTTAAGTTTAATTGTTTAAATTCAACCCCTTTTACGCCAAAACGATTCATCGGAAATTCATTTCGCGGTAAGTTAGGCGATAGCCTAGCACCAGAAATATCTACATTGATAAATTCTTTTCCATCGCGATTAATTTTTACAGCAGAAGGTTTACCGCCACTTGTACGCACGAAAAAACCATCACCAGTTGGAAGTACTCTTTCGATTTGAGCAGTTCCTTGAGCAGTTTTAATTACTGTTTGATTGTTGTTGGATGGATTGCTAGGTAAGGTATTGCTCGTTCGCACTACACTGTAGATGTTTTTCTCTTCAAAATTTGCCCTTTCTAGCTGCGGTGATGGTAACTTGACTCTCCAACGACTGGGACTAATTCCTTCAAATTTGATTTGATTTGGGTCGAGAGTATAACCAGGGCTTAACTCTACGACCATGCGCGTGGTCTTAGGGTTGAATTGACCGATACGCACAGAACGAACAGCACCACCTACAGATTTTTTTAGCTGCGGACGACCGAATTTAACTCCAGGTAAATCAATTACCACACGAGTTGGATTAAAAATTAGTTGCGCCTTTGGTTGTACGGCAGCATCAGTGTTAAATTCTAGGCTATTTTGATTCGCGTCAAAATCCCAAGATTCCAGTTTTGCTGCATCCGCAGGCGACGATAACAGGGAGACAGTTAAAAAGGTCCCGGGTATTAACCAGTGTAGTTTCACAGTGCTTTCTCCTGAGTCGCATTTACTTTATAGCGGTTAATCAATCTATTAAAAGTTTCAATTATTGCTCGTACTATCTAACCTCAAACTGTCTTAAAGATAAATATGTTACCAGTGGCATTGCCGAGGTAGACAATTTTTTACTAATATACGTCCACAGCGAAAAATGCTTGTAGAAAAACGGTGAAATTAGCTGTTGGCAAGAAATTCTAACATGAGAAACAAATTGGTTGTATCTCGTTATAGCAATCAAATTATACGTATCGTATAAAGCATAATAATTACACCCACAAAGAGATAACCAGAATTAACTATTGCAGTCAATGCTAGTTAGAAACACTTTAGTGGGTAACAAATTTGTCACGGGATGGAACCTAAAAAAATGGGGTAATCGGACACCCATGAGATTTTTTTTAGAAGCAAAAAATTCTCATGGGAACCCGCTTGCTTCCCGTTCTGTATCTTAGACCCAGAACGGGGGAGTTCCTATATTTAAAAACTAAGGGCGCATCTATAAAGCCCCTAAAAGCAGAAATTGTTGGTCAAATGGGGAAATGAAGCGGTAATCAATGCACCCCCGAAATGGAGGCTTAAAAAATGGGCAGGCTTTAAAACAAATTAACTCGTTGTATATCCGGCATGTCTCCATAATAAGCCTGCACATTTTTTTACGGGAATTGTAACCCCATTAAATTATCAGCTTTGAAATAGTACGGTGAGATGCAATAATTGAAAAAATATTCAAGTATTCAGTCTTACTAAATCCAAAAAACTCCTAAAAAATTACAATTTAATGGGACGGAGATTTTTAGACATAAGTTTCCATTGGTATAATAAGTACTGAAACATAGATGGCTTTATAAATAATTTACTGAAGTAAAAATACTTATTTTTCTTGACAAAACGATACTTTGATTATATGAGTCACAATTTTAGGTTATAAGATTTACGGTTATTAATGTCGGACAAAAAAGTTGATGTATTTTTAATTCGCTTCTCCTTATCAATCTAAGTTGCGATTGATTTGGGTTGATTAAAAACACCAAAACCTGTGATAACTTTACCTGCGATCGCAACTCCAATCAGGAAAGTTGGCATAATTAAACCAGGAATGATTGCTTATAACAGTTCGATTAAAACATTTGGATAGAAAATGTATTTACAATAACAAAAAAATCGGCAATCGACACGGTTAGCTTTTACCATTCTTGATGTTTGTGAGTTTCTAGCAAGCTTGATATCAAATTTTAATTCGCGCAAGCTCTAACAAGTGCTGCCAGTATTGAGGTGGAACTGGAACAATTGATAGTCTTGGTAATCGCAATAAGTCGAAACCTATAAATTTTTCATCTTGCTTAATTTGTTTTAAAGGAACAGGCTCGGGTAATTTACGCTCGGCTTGTATATCTACAACCAGTCTTTTAAGATCGTTTAATTTAGGATCGGGATATGCAATGCTCGCAACCTTTGCAATTCCTATAATCCTCCGCTCTTTTCCAGTGTGATAAATAAATGCTTCTTCTCCTGGAAGCATTGCACGCATGTTTTTTAGAGCCAGAGCATTTTTGACTCCATCCCATATCGTAGTGTTTTCTTTTTCTAAGTCAGTATATGAATATTCGTTCGGTTCGGTTTTTAACAACCAATTCATGTATAATATTTCCTCGCAATATACTATGAAGACTATGATTTTTGAATCAAATTAAATCATAAATCTTTTTCTATGCAGGTTGCCGTTTTATTTGCCCAAAACTAATTTTACGGCAGAGGAACATTCAAATTAAGTAAATACTCTAAAACAGAATATCACAAGATGATAATTTAATTTGAGGTAAAAATATTATGAATAAAATAAAATTATTGGAGTCCAAATATCAGAATTACCAAAAATTCTGGAAAATTTTACCTATGGCGTTGTTTTTCAGCGTTGCTTCGGTTCAACCTGGTTGGGCAGAAGAAAAAGTAATGTTAAGAACATTAACTGTTACGGGGCGGGGAACAGAGACAATTCCTACAAGTTTGTCTAAGGTGAGTTTAGGGGTGGAGGTTCAAGGTAAAGCTGCCAATATTGTACAGCCAGAAGCAGCTCGTAAGTCCAATGCTGTAGTCGCATTACTCAAATCGCAAAATGTAGATAACTTAAAAACTACTGGTATTAGACTCAATCCTATATACAGCTACAAGAATAATGTACGAAAAATTCAGGGATACGAAGCTACCAATATCGTAAGTTTTCAGGTTCCAACGGATAAAGTTGGCAAATTATTAGATGAAACCATAAAAGCCGGTGCAACACGAATTAATAGCATTAGATTTGTAGCTACTGAAGAAGAAATTACTCAAGCACGTCAACAAGCCCTAAAAGAAGCAACTCAAGACGCTCAGAAACAGGCTAATGCTGTTTTCTCTAGCTTAGGTTTTACAGCAAAAGAAATAGTCAATATTCAAGTTAATAATGCTTCAATGCCAGAACCTGTAATATATCGAAGAAGTGTACCTACAGCAGCGATGGCAGAAGCTGCACCCACTCCTGTAGTTGGCGGCAAACAAGAAGTGGGAGCATCTGTAACTTTACGAATTAGTTATTAGTTAGTTGTTAGTTGTTAGTTGTTAGTTGTTGTTAGTTATTAGTTATTAGTTATTAGTTATTAGTTATTATTTCATGAATGTAGTAGAAGTAATTAACTATTAATTTTTAACAACTAACCACTAACCACTAACCACTAACTATTAATTTTTAATCACTAACCACTAACAACTAACCACTAACCACTAACCACTAACAACTAACAACTAACAACTAACAACTAACAACTAACCACTAACCACTAACAACTAACAACTAACAACTAACAACTAACCACTAACCACTAAGCACTAACTACTAATTAAAAATGTTCTGGACTGCTATTCATCATGTCAGCTTCAGAATCTCTTCTGGAGCCTAATAACTGTAGGTCGTCTACATTAATAACTGGCGATGAACGAGGTACACCTGTGGAGCGGTCATTCCAGCTATCCAACTTCAAGGAACCTTTTACGGCGATTTGTTTCCCTTTACGCACGTAACTATTAGCAATCTCTGCCGTTCTTCCCCACAGTTCTAGATTAAACCAGTCAGGTCCGCTGTCTTTTCTACGACGGTCAACTGCTAAGGTCAATCTACACTTAACACTACCAGATTCAAAATATTTCATGTCGGGGTCGGTACCCACTCGACCAACAAGATGGACAACATTAATATTCATATGCTTGTACTTTTAGTACTGGTGTACTTTGAAATAATGATTTCTATAATAGCGGATTAGAACACATTTGACGTAGTGTTAAATAATTGACAACAAAAATTATCAATTAGATGATAAAAATGACTATACCTAAATTGCAAAAGCATACTGATGGGTTTAGTGAAACGAGGAATAAAAAATCAAAGGGACCCGGACATGGTAAAGATTCGGAAAAGATATTTAAAAAGTTAATCTGCTTTACTAGACTCAGGTCAAAAAAAATAATAGAATCCAGCACGATTCGGTATTTCGGACGTTGTAAAAAGTAGCGAGAATAGGGGGCGTAGAAACGCGTGGGTCTTTTCAGTAAGTTTTCCTTGTCGCGGGATATGGGTATCGATCTGGGTACTGCGAACACTCTCGTTTACGTTTCTGGTAAAGGTATTGTACTCCAAGAGCCATCAGTTGTTGCCATCGACCAAAACGAAAAGGTAGCGCTAGCTGTCGGAGAAGATGCGAAGAAAATGCTCGGTAGGACTCCCGGAAATGTGATTGCCTTGCGTCCTTTGCGCGATGGTGTAATTGCTGACTTTGATACTGCCGAACTAATGCTGAAGAATTTTATTCAGCGCGTAAACGAAGGTAAATCTCTAGTTTTACCCAGGATTGTAATTGGTATTCCCAGCGGTGTGACTGGTGTTGAAAGAAGGGCTGTGATGGATGCTGCTTCTCAAGCAGGGGCAAGAGAAGTTTATCTAATCGATGAACCTGTGGCAGCAGCTATTGGAGCAGGACTACCGGTAGCAGAGCCTACTGGTAACATGATTATTGATATCGGTGGTGGTACCACTGAAGTTGCGGTATTGAGTCTTCAAGGTACCGTACTGAGCGAATCAGTACGTATTGCTGGAGATGAATTAACCGAATCAATTGTCCAGTATATGAAAAAAGTTCATAATCTGGTAATTGGGGAACGTACAGCAGAAGATATCAAGATTCGTATTGGTTCTGCTTATCCCACTCATGATGATGAAGAAGCAATGATGGAAGTTCGAGGTTTGCATCTACTTTCTGGTTTACCAAGAACGGTTACAATTAAAGGACCAGAAATCCGTGAAAGTATGGCGGAACCTCTTTCAGTTATTATTGAAGCAGTGAAGCGAACTCTAGAGCGCACACCTCCAGAACTAGCAGCAGATATAATCGATAGGGGCATTATGCTTGCTGGTGGTGGTGCTTTGCTCAAGGGCATAGATACTTTAATCAGCCATGAAACAGGAATTGTAACACACGTTGCAGCCGACCCCTTAAGCTGTGTGGTTTTGGGAACTGGGCGGGTGTTAGAAAATTTCAAGCAATTGGAACGGGTATTCAGCGCACGTTCTCGCAATATCTAGAAAAGGGTATGTTCTGCCAGAAGATATTGGATTCTATGCAGAATCCAATATTTTCTTATTAAAATTATTAAATTAATTTGCAATCTCCTTCGCTGGGGCAACCCAGAGGGAACAATTGCCGCAATTCGCAGTTATATTTTTTATGGGGATTAAGACCTCCAAACAACAAATTTGACCTCAAAACTAAGCGAATTAAAGCTTAAAAATTCATTAAGAAAATTTCTTGTATATAAAGGTTTATATGTTTACTGCACGTCGCTGGTGGGAGCGTTTTGGGTTACAGTTCGGATTGTTAGCTTTGGTAGTTGGTGGTGCTGTATTCATTCGCCAAACTCAAGGTGAATTATTAGTTGAGTTGTACGACGGTATTAGTCGTCCCCTTGAGGTATTTCAAACTCAACCGAATCAACAAGAGTACTTGAAGGATGCTAAGGTACAGGAACTGCAAGCTAGAATTGTTGAATTAGAAAGCCAGAATAAGAATATTAAAGCTTTATTAAAATATGTTGAAAAAGAACCAAAAAATGCACCGACTATTCCGGCTCGCGTGGTTGGACGTAGTGCAGATAATTGGTGGCAACAGGTAACTTTGAATCGCGGTAGCCTTGCAGGAATCAAGAAAGGTTACATAGTTAAGGCAGAAGGTGGTTTGGTTGGGTTAATAGATAGCGTAACTCCCAATACTAGCCGCGTCTTGCTAATCAGCGATATGAATTCACAAGTAGGAGTTAACATCAGTCGTACTGGAGCTAAAGGTATTTTACGAGGAGATGGCTCTGCTGATGCGGTATTGGAATTTTATGAGAAAGTACCAAATGTGAAACCAGGAGACGTGGTTTCTACATCTACTTACAGTTCTAAGTTCCCCTCAGGTGTACCAATCGGCAAAATTAAATCATTGGATTTAAAGAGACTTCCTGCATCAGTTGCGACAGTAGAACTTTTTCCCCCGATTCGTTCTCTTGACTGGGTAACAGTTAATCCTAAGCTGACAAATCCAGTTCCCAAAAAAAACACACAGAAGTAAGACAGACAGCAAGGCTATAGTCAATGAAAATTCCCAAACTTCGGGAGAAAGAGAAGAAGAGACAAACCAGTGGGCTGCCTCCATCCCGACGCAAAAAACCGAAGAAGCGTATCAAACCTCTTTCTCGCTGGCATCCCCGTTTGCGTCAAATGACTGATTGGGCTGTAATTGCTGGCTCTGTATTGTTATGTTTATTTCTGTTGCCAAATCGCTTTCCCGGTATGGAATTATTGGGAATTGGGGCTAATTGGCTATTGATTTGGGTTGTAGCTTGGAGTGTCAATCGTTCGGCTTTACAAGGTGCTTTCGCTGGGGTAATTTTGGGTTTGCTTCAAGATGCAATGACATCACCCCAACCTACTCATGCTGTAAGTTTAGGTGTGGTAGGTTTTTTAATCGGTTTATTTCAGAAACAGCGTTTCATCCAAGAAGACTTTATTTCAATTGCCTTGATTGTTTTTGCAATGGCTATTTTATCGGATACTATTTTTGCCTTGCAGCTAATTGGGGCAGGTACTGCTAGTTCGGATGTTATCTGGGCATATTACAAAAAGGTGACTCTAGCTTCGGCGATTCTCAGTAGTCTTTGGGCACCTGTGGTTTATTATCCTTTAAATCGTTGGTGGCAACAGTTGAAGTTGGCTGAACAATCATCTTAAAAGTAAGGAGTAAGGAGTAATGAGTAATGAGTAAGGAGTAAATTATTCTTCTTCCCCTCCCCTTGTCTCTCCATAACCCCATCACCTCATCTCAAAAAAGGAGGAAGGAATCGCAGTTCAAAGCTGTTTGATTCCTTCCTCCTTAATTTTGTTGGAATTTATTATGCTGCCTCTGGCAATATGGATGCAAGAAGTTAAGTGGAGCTTTTATGGTGCAGCCTTGTATATGGGCTTGTGCTAACTCCTCTTTCCGAATTGCTTTCATTTTCCGAATTTTCGGGAAAATGAACTATATTCACGCAAAAATACTCATTTATTATGAACGATTCTCCTGCCAATCCTAGTGTAAATAAATTAATATCTAATATCGAGAAGGAAAAAACAGACGAATTTGATTTGCTCTACCCAAAGCAATCGCCAGTGAAAACGGTAGGAAGTGATTTCGACAGAACTATGATGCGGCGCTGTTTGGAACTGGCTCGTGGTGGTTTGGGGCGTACTTCACCAAATCCAATGGTAGGAGCAGTAATTGTCAAAAATGGGGAAATTATTGGGGAAGGTTTTCATCCTCGTGCGGGAGAACCTCATGCAGAAGTTTTTGCACTTAAAGCTGCTGGGGATAATGCTCGTGGAGCAACCATTTACGTCAGCTTAGAGCCTTGCAATCATTATGGGCGTACACCACCATGTTCGGAGGCTCTAGTAGCGGCAGGAGTGGCAAAAGTTGTAGTGGGTATGGTAGATCCAAATCCATTAGTTGCAGGAGGTGGAATTAAGCGCTTGCAAGAAGCTGGTATTGAGGTAGTTTCAGGAGTAGAAGAAGAAGCTTGCCATAAGTTAAATGAAGGCTTTATCTATCGAATCCTTAATAAAAAGCCTTTGGGTATTTTGAAATACGCCATGACTTTGGATGGTAAAATTGCTTCTACTACTGGTCACAGTGCTTGGGTAACAAATCAAGATGCCCGTACTGTAGTAAGACAATTACGGGCTGGATGTGATGCTGTGATTGTTGGCGGAAACACGGTGCGCCAAGATAATCCTCGCTTAACTTCCCGTTTAGTTGGGGCACACAATCCTTTACGAGTCGTAATGAGTCGCACTCTTGATTTACCTAGAGAAGCACATTTGTGGCAAACCCAAGAATCACCTACTCTTGTATTAACAGAGCCTGGAGCTAACCCAGATTTACAAGAAAATTTACGAAGGCAAGGCGTAGAAGTGGTGGAATTATCACCACTCACACCTGAAAAAGCAATGGATTACCTATATAATTTGGGTTTTTGTAACGTGCTGTGGGAATGTGGAGGAATTCTGGCTGCTAATGCCATAGCTCAAGGAGCAGTACAAAAGGTTCTAGCATTTATCGCTCCAAAAATTATTGGTGGGAGTAATGCTCCCACACCTGTAGGAGATTTAGGTTTAACTACAATGACTCAAGCCCTATCTTTGGAACGTGTAGAGATGAAAATTGTAGGTTCTGATTGTTTGGTGGAAGGATACCTACCATGCTCATAATTGGCAATACTTCTATTTTTTGTAGCGAAAGCAGTTGATAAAAGTTTATATGTCCCTTAATTTCACCGCAAAGCGATGATGCTTCAAGAATTTGTTCATTAATTGAACGTTGATTGTAAATTGTATTGACGTTCATGAGCGATATCGCGGATAAGAGGAAGTCGTGATTGAATGTAATCGCCAAGAAAATCGGCTTCGTGACAATCTTCTAACAATGCTTGGTTTTTTGTTTGTTTTACTAACAAGTTAACCAAGCTGGCATCATCCATTTGCAACAATGTCTTGGTTTGAGTTTTTTCAACTACCGACCAAACTTGACGCATAATTTTAGGAGTCATTAGATCTCTGTTTCGTGAAAATTTGATTAGTTGTTTTCAGGATACACAATTTAAACAGCAACGTCCGGTATTAAAGGACAACATAATGCCAGTGTGAAAAAAAACTTAATATATTGAGTTATTACTTGATTAATTCTCATAATTAATGATTAATATAGAGCAATTTTAGAACAAAAAATGAGACATTAGACAAATTTTGTAATTTATATTTCGCGTTTTGTGATTCAAAATACGAATATATCGAAAATATGGAAAATGATGTTTACAACTTTTATCAATTTATTTTTAATTAAGTAATTTTACAAAATTTTACTGAAAAATGATTATTCGCTTTCTTTGAATATTACATGTTTGTAAACAAGGAACAATTTAGATTTGACTAAGAGCTTAATTATGAAGTTACTGCGAAATAATATTAGGGAAACTTGTTTTTTTAATAATATTTACATTCAACTTTTAAGTAAGTTAATTTTCAATAAATAAATTTTTGGTAGTTTTTATAAATCATTTTTCAAATTTAATCTATATAAATTTGCGATTAAAAAATAATTACCATTACCTGCTAAAAAATGCTGGTGCCTTAGTTATGATTTCTATAGTTTGAAGGGTTCAAAAGCAAAGAATATTTATTCTACAGGAGAATAAGTTATAGCAGAATAAATTTAATCGGCTGCTTGTTTGATTTTTGGGGCTTCGGGCGTATATTTTTGTTAATCTAAACACCCCCAGCACCTCTCCTTCCGGCAGGAGGGGGGAGTTAGAGGTAAGTTAGGATTTCTATTATATAGAATTATTATTATCCACTAATTCCTTAAACTCTTGTAAAATTTGTATATATCTTTCTCCTGCTGCATATGGGAAATTATTATGTTTAGCATCTTCAACCCATAAGGATAGTTTTGGTTCTGGTGCTTGTTTAAATAGTTGTTTACCGTGATTAAAAGGAACAACTTCATCAAGTTCCCCATGCATTATTAATACCGGACATTTGACTTTAGAAATTTTATCCAGGTTGGGAAATTTATCAAAAGGTAAAATTTTAATAGGTACTTTTACTTTAAATATAGATGTAAAAGTGCTTTCAGTAATTAAGCCAGCTACAGGTTTTCTTACAGCTAAATCGATTGCCGAACCTCCCCCAACGGAACGTCCAAAGGGTATTATTTGTTGGGGTGGTATTTTTAATTCTTGGGTTAAATAATTGTAAGCTGTATCAATATCTTTATAAGCATTATTTTCCGATGGTTTTCCTTGGCTAGTTCCATAACCCCGATAATCGTAAGCAAAGACGCTGAAGCCGATATCTTTTAGTTGTTCTAACCTAGGTTTAATCATACCTAAATCCGATGCATTCCCATGAGCGTGAAGGATTGTATATTTTGCATCGGGATTTGATAGGTGAATTGCGGAAAGTTTGGTTCCGTCTTCGCTAGTTAATTTGACTATTTCTTCAGTATCTTGATAGGTGGAAGTTGGGGGAAGAAAGATTAGTTTTTCGACTTGGGAATAGATGATGATGGCGAAGGTTAGGTAGATGAAAATGATGCTTGTTATCATTCGTTTTAGAAAGTTGATTGTTAAAAGGGTTTTTGATTTTGGGGTGGGCATTGAGGATTAAATTGATTTTTGATAAAGATATAGGAATCCGTTTTGGTTTTTGTTCGCGCAGCGTGGCGAAGCCATAATTATTGGTGTGGGTAGGCAAAAGGCTGTCTTGCAAGAGGCAAAAGGGTTTTAGGAAATTAAAGGGTACTGAGTTTTTTTCAATTTTCAAATAGGATTCCTATATATATATTTAGATTAAAAAACGGGAGTATTAATTAAAAGAAAGAATATATAAATAAAATGTAAATTATTAGTTTAGCTTTCACATCCGCTAGGGGTTGCAAACCCCTATCTAATAGCAAAAGTCCTATAAATAGGACTACTATTTAGTTTGAGCTTATATTAATTGGTAAAGAAGATTATCGAAAACCTAGCTTTAAATTAAAAGTTCCTCAGTCATCTTAAGATGACTTACGCTATTAGCTTGGGGTTTGCAACCCCAAGTGGATACGAAAATCAAACTGATAATTCGCAACCCTAAGGGGGTATGAATGCCCAACTGATAATTCGGAGGTGCATAAGTGCGGCATGAATTAGCCTTTGAAACCACTGAAAAATCGTTGAAAGTTGTGTGAAATCATATCATGATTCAGCAATGCCGATAATTCCCAACCCCAAGTAGTATAAAAACTCAAACAATAATTCATTACTCAAATTAGCTGTAAAGCTCAAATGATTATTTACAATTAAAACTGTACGCAGCTATAACCTAAATATTCATACAGCTAATAAAAATAACGTTATGGCATTTTGGCGAATTTATTATCATTTAGTTTGGGCTACAAAAGGAAGACAAAATTTAATTACCCCTCAAAGAGAAGTCAGTTTTTATAAATATATAGTTGGTAAAGCAGATTCCCTAGGCTGTATAATTCACGCCATTGGTGGTACAGAAAATCATATTCATCTTGTCGCATCAATTCCACCAAACCTTGCTATTTCTGATTTTGTCAAAAACATCAAAGGAAGCAGCGCACACCAATATAATATTGAATCACCACCAAAGGCTAAAAAGTTTAGCTGGCAAGGCGGATATGGTATTTTTTCTTTAGGTAGCAAACAATTAAATCAAGCTGTAGCTTATGTGAATAATCAAAAACAGCATCATGCTCAAGGTAGTGCGATCGCATCTTTAGAAAAAGATAAATTAGAAGATGACGCTCCTAAATCTTGCTTACAAATATATAAATAAAGTCGGATATTCCATTAGCATTTCAACCCATGTAGAGTTGCTTCAAGTTATGATTCAGTTCTCCTGTTTTTTAAATATACCCATGAGCAGCTTTATTACGAATTTTTTTCCATGCTTTTGTCAATGATTCATCAACTAAGACTTTATCTACTATCGTAAAACCAATCTACGCTAACAAAACCACTTCCCCAGTCATGTTTAGATGACTTCTGCTATTAGCCTGGGGTTTGCAACCCCAGGCGATTATGGCATAAAACGAATATCCCCTTTTACGGACAATTCCTTACGCGCTAAAGTACTTAGCTACGGGATGATAAGTAATTATCGCCGTTGTACTTTGCTCGGGATAAATCTGTTCGCTTTCGTCCATATACAAGTTAATTCTGTCAGTTTGCAACAATTCCAATTGCTTGTACTGATCTTGCATATTCGGACAAGCGGGGTATCCAAAGCTATACCGGGAGCCACGATATCTTTGGGCTAAGGTATCCCGAATGTTATCGGGGTCTTGCTCTCCAAAGCCTAGTTCGCGGCGGATTCGGGTGTGTGTCCATTCGGCGAGGGCTTCTGCCATTTGCACTGCTATACCGTGAAAATACAGATAATCTGTGTATTCGTTATTGGAGAATAGCTTTTGAGCAAATTCCGTGGCAATTTCACCCACTGTCACCGCTTGCATGGGGAAGACATCCATATGTCCGGTTTCTTTGGGGGCAAAGAAGTCTGCTATACACATACGGCGCATCGATCTTTGACGGGGGAATTCAAATTCGGTGACTTTTTGGGAATGGTTTTCTGGGTTGTATACATTTAAGGTGTTTCCTTCTGCTTGAGTAGGAAAATAACCGTAAATTACTTGAGGATGTAACAAGTTTTCTTCTACTACCCGTTTTTTCCAGGTTTCTAGAATTGGATACACTTTATCTTGTAAGAAAACCTGATATTCTTCTTTTGTCTGGCCTTTAGGTTTTCTAAATTGCCATTGTCCGGCAATTAAAGCTTGTAAATCCAAGTACCAAAATAGTTCTTCAAGGGGAATATCTTCTCCTTGTAATAATTGGGTTCCCCAGAATGGTGGTGTGGGACGTTCGGTATCTATTTCGATTGCTTCGGAACGTTTGGTATCAATGACTTTTGGTTCTTCTGGTTTTTCTTCTACAGCTTTTTTTTCTGCTGCTTTATGTCCGTTGCCGTTTTGCGATTCTTCTTCTGCAAATTCACCCAAGAAACCTTTAATATCATCCCAATTATTACCAGATTTGGCTGGCATTAATTTGTCCATGAAATGCAAGTCGGAAAATGCATCTTTACCGTAGATAACTTTACCTTTGTAGGTGTTTTGACAGTCGCCGTTGACAAATTTGGGAGTCAAAGCCGCACCACCCAAAATCACGGGAACGGTAATTCCTTTTTCGTTGAAGGTTTCTAAATTATCCTTCATAAATGCCGTCGATTTCACCAATAAACCACTCATGGCAATGCAATCGGGTTTATGTTCTTCGTAGGCTTGGATAATATTTTCTACTGGCTGCTTAATTCCTAAGTTAATTACCCGATAACCGTTGTTGGATAAAATAATATCCACCAAGTTTTTACCAATATCGTGAACGTCACCTTTTACGGTAGCGATAACAAAGGTTCCTTTGGCATTATCTGCTTCACTTTCGGATTTTTCCATGTGCGGTTCTAAAAATGCCACTGCCGATTTCATGGTTTCGGCTGACTGCAATACGAAAGGTAGCTGCATTTGTCCAGAACCGAACAATTCACCTACTACTTTCATTCCATCTAATAAGTAGATGTTGACAATATCCAACGGCGGATATTTTTCCATTGCTTCTTTTAAAGCATCTTCTAAACCAATTCTTTCGCCGTCGATGACGTGCTGTTTTAACCTTTCTTCAATTGCTAAACTAACGTCAACGCCTTTATCTCGCTTGGCGCTAACCCCTTCAAACATTGTTGTTAATTCGCCCAAGGGGTCATAAACGCAGATATCGCCGTCAAATTTACGGTTGTCGTAAATTAAGTCGCGACAAACTTTTTGATGTTCTTCTTCAATCTTAGAAAGCGGTAAAATCTTGCTGGCACTAACAATAGCCGCATCCATTCCGGCTTGCATTGCTTCGTGAAGGAACATGGAGTTTAAAACTATCCGGGCTGCGGGGTTTAAACCGAAGGAAACGTTGGAAACACCCAATACAACATGACATCCCGGTAATTCTTTGCGAATGCGACGGATTGATTCAATGGTAGCTTTACCGTTTTCTCTATCTTCTTCAATCCCGGTAGAAATCGGTAGCGCTAGATTATCAAAGAAAATTTCGTGAGCGGGGATACCATATTCTAAAGCTTGACGATAAGCACGTTGAGCAATTTCAAATTTCTTGTCTGCCGTTCGCGCCATCCCATCTTCATCGATGGTACCAATTACCACACCAGCACCATAAGTTTTAGCTAATTCCAATACTTTGAAAAACCGTTCTTCACCGTCTTCGTAGTTGGTAGAGTTCAGCAAACATTTACCACCAGCTACTTTTAAACCGGACTCCATTTTTTCCCATTCGGTGGAATCAAGTACCAAAGGTAAAGTCACATTATTAACTAAACGAGAAACCAACTCGTTCATATCACGCACGCCGTCGCGTCCTACATAGTCAACGTTAACATCAAGAACGTGTGCGCCTTCTTTAACCTGAGAACGAGCCAAAGATACCAATCCGTCCCAGTCTTCATCGTTTAACATGGTACGGCACTTTTTAGAACCGCTAGCGTTAAGACGTTCGCCAATAATCAAGAATGAATTATCTTGGTCGTATGGTTGAGTACCATAAATCGAAGCCGCAGCCGGTTCAGTTTGCGGATTTCTGACTTTCGGTGTTAAATCTTTAGCAATTTCTGCCAAAGCTTGAATATGACTTGGACGTGTCCCACAGCAACCCCCGATCGCTTGGACACCTAAGTCTTCGATGAAATGCATCAAGTGCATCTTTAACTCTACTGGAGTTAGTTTATAATGCGCTTGTCCACCGACGTTTTCTGGTAAACCCGCGTTGGGAATACAAGAAACAATAAATGGTGAATTTTCCGACAAGTATTTGATGTATGGTTTCATCAAATCCGGTCCGGTGGCGCAGTTTAACCCTAAAATATCAATATTATAGGGTTCGAGAATTGTCACTACCGCAGCAATTTCCGTACCTACGAGCATTGTACCCATAGTTTCCATAGTGACAGAAACCATTATCGGACGGCGAGGGACGCACCCAAGGTGAACACCTTTTTTAGCAAAAACTTCTTCAATTGCATTCAGCGCTGATTTAATTTGCAACACATCCTGACAAGTTTCGACGATAAATAAATCAACTCCACCATCCCACAATGCTTCTGCTTGTTCTACATAAGCATTTTTCAAGGTGTCGAAGTCAATATGACCCAAAGTTGGTAGCTTTGTACCAGGTCCCATGGAACCACCAACAAAGCGGGGTTTTTCCGGTGTAGAAAATTCTACCGCGACTTTTTTCGCTAATTCGGCAGCAGTTTTATTTAAGTAATAAGCTTGGTCTGCCAAATCGTACTCGGCAAGTACAATTGACGTACCACCAAAGGTATCCGTTTCAATCACATCAGCACCAGCAGCCAAGAAACCACGGTGAACTGTCGCAACTGCTTCCGGCTTGGTATGAACGAGATATTCGTTACAACCTTCGTATTCCGCACCACCAAAATCTTCAGCGGTGAGTTCCTGCACTTGTAAATTTGTTCCCATCGCTCCATCGAACACTACAACAGGGCGTTTCGGACTTTGGAGATGTTCTAAAAATGAGTTCGCCATAAAATTCAAGAAAAATTTAGGTTAGCCTTAATTTATTATTTTCCCGGATTTCTAGACTTTAGTAACTATTAGATTACACTTGGATTACATTTATGATGATAAAAGAGTCCGTTAACCAAGATGAAGGCTTTGTACGTTGGAGTATTGAGGAAGTCAGAGGTAATTTACTCGAAGCCTTGAAAACAGTGGTTTTGGCAGGAAAGCGTATCGTTTTACAGCAAGCCGGTGAAGAAGTTGCTGCAATAATCCCTGTCAAGGAATTTGAACGTCTGGAATATTTGGAACATGAACTCGTACCTCCTATCTGGGAACCTTATGAGGAAGAATATTACGAAGATGAGGGAGGAATTCACTGTGTTTTGGTTGATGAGATGGAAGCAGAATTCGATAGTATTATGACTGAGGTAAATATGTATAAAGAATTATTTGGCTTGCTACCACCGCAAAATTTGTCGGGGAAAGGATTTGATACTTTTGCACCCGTGGCGATTGTAATGAATATTGATAAGTTCTGGGTATCGGAGTATTGGATTAGCGAGAAAGATAGATTGAAGGCTTGTCGCTGAAAGATGAGGGGACAAAGAGAAAAAGAAGGTGCTAGGTAATAGTTTTTTATAAAAAAATACTGGTAACTAATTTAACTTTGTTAAATTATTCTGGGTGATTTCGTCTGCTGGAAATAAGGTTTCAATTCGTAATTCTTGTAACATTATGTCTTGGGGTGTACCAAGAGTGGCGATGGCTGAAAAAAAGTTGAAATTTAGCCCATCTTTGAAAAAATTGACGGTTAATAATGGCATTTGCCAACTTTGAGAATTGGAAAGTTTCCACAGTTGTGGAACATCTGGATATGTCATGAATTCTTGATAAAGCTGCCTTGGTTGTTCGTTTTTCTCGTTGGTTATTGCTTCTCGATAAACTCTTTTAATTAAATGATTAGCGGTTTCTTCCCAATTCGAGACAAAGGGTTTTAAGCCTTGGGGATGTAACATCAATCGCATCAAGTTAATTTTTCCGTCGATGCAGAAACGGCTTTGTAAATCTTCTGAATCAATCAACCAATTCATTAACCGTTGCGAAACCGGATTAGTTTGAATCAAATTCCAATATCTATCCATTATCAACATGGGTGAATGTGTTTGAGAAAGCAAAATAAAATCCAAAGCTTTGCGAATAGGTTCAAATTCTGGTGAAGATAAATCGCTTTCGCAATAAATTGGTGCAAATCCCGCAGTTGTCAGCATCACGTTTTGTTCCCGTAAAGGAATATCCAGCACGGTAGCAAGCTGCAATATCATTTCTTGACTGGGGTTTGCTCTACCGGATTCAAGAAAACTAATGTGTCTTTGAGAGACATCGCTAGCCAAAGCTAAATCAAGTTGGCTGAAATTTCGTAGCTTCCTGTGATGTCTCAGGAGATTTCCGAAAGTTGTTTGCATCACAATATTTTTTTGACGAGAAATATAACTGATGTAGAGACGTTACAGTGTAACGTCTCCCCGAATTTTGATTTATACCGATAATTTATTGAGCCACTCCCCGCGCTAAAGCGACGGGGATTCAGGCATAGCCTTCTAACTTTTAGTCCTTTTGACTTATCTGGTTAGAGGTTAGCACTTCAACGGATAACTGCTCAGAAGAACTATAACCGTTCTTACTTTCACGCTC
>JBCBPQ010000100.1:0-22832 GCA_039820645.1 Cyanobacteria bacterium J06633_8
AATTTATTGGTCAAGCTCACGAGCGAGCTTTACAATTGTTAAATATTATTGATGAAATACTTCATATTGCTAGAGCAGAACACGGTAATAGTAAATTAGATATTGGTTCTCGCTCTTTAAATAAAATTTTACTTGAAGTATATGAATTAACTTACATGCTAGCTGAAAATCGTAATTACCCCTTTGAGGTATCGCAGCCAAAGGAGGAAATTTGTGTTTTGGCGGATCCTCGTTGGTTAAGACAAATATTAGTCATGTTGATAGATACTGCTATTTCTAATATGGAGGAAGGTACAATATCTGTTTCTACGAAAGCTGATGATAAAAATAATATTGCTTATATTTGGCTGGATGTACCTCTTGATGCCATTCCTTCTAGCGAACCCATAGATTTAATCGATTCGGAAGACAATAAAAAAATGGACGAGCAAGAAATTGAGCTAATCCAAAAAGGAATGAAGCTGTTACTAAATCAAACTCTAATTGAAGTTATGGGAGGAAAGCTCGAAATAGTTTCATATCCCGAAACTAATAGAAATGAAAATCTTTCCAGGTTCCAAATTTCTATCCCTCTAGAGACTCAGTTAGCTGAGTTACAGCATTGAGATTATCTAGATTTGTAAGATTTGAACGATTGTATATCACCATCGTTGTAGAACTATTCTGCTCAAAACCAATTTTTTCGTAAAATCTTTGCTGGTGAGTAGTCATTAAATAGACACGTTCCACTTTACTCATCCGGGGATGACTTAAAACCGTTTCTACTAATTTACTACCAAGTCCAGTTCCACGGAAATCTGGGTGAATTACTACATCCCAAATAGTTCCACGATAAACACCGTCACTTGTTGCTCTAGCAAAACCAATTAATTGCTGTTTATTCCATACAGCAATGACTGGCTCGCTATTTTTTATGGCTTCTGCCAAATCCTCTAGATTGCGCTCTTTTGCCCAAAAAGCCCCTAAAGTAAATAGTTTTTGTAATTGCACTATGTCAATTTTTGATTTTGCATCGCTAAATAAAATTTGAGAATTATTCATATATCGTAACCAGATAGAATTTGTATTATGCTGTTATAGCAAGCTTTTTCTTGATGTCGCAAAGCTTTCTAGTTTTATGAGGCTTAATAAAAAGCTGTAAGCCGATATTTTTCTCTTTCCTTTAGCATGGACTTTAATTTTATTATATAAAGCCAACAGTTTTGAAATAAAAATTTATAACAATTAATATTGTTGCAGTCAATTAAAATTTATTTAGAAAAATTAATTATAAAAACTGAATTATAAAATTATTTACACACCCATTTCCATAAAGGATGAGAAGAGCCCTTCCTCTGGATTTGATAAACTTGCTTTTCCAAGCGCTGCTTTTCTGCTATTGGCATCCCAAACAATATATTACGACTTTGCCAAATTAAAACAGCAAGAGTCATGCCAATACATAAACCCAAACCAGCAGCAGCAAAGGGATGGAATAATAAACCATATCGAACTGCAGCCCAAGTAAAATATTCCTGCAGTAGTTCAATTTCTGCCTTCAATTCCAACAAACATAAAGGTGCTAATGTTAGCCATAAAAATCCAACTAACAGCCATCGCCCGTAAACCGTAAGCCTATGCAGTTTTTGCACCTTTTGAGTAAAAGATAGATCGGAAGATGGTTGTTCTATTGGAGCCATAAGCATCAGAAAGGAATAAGAGGATAGGTAATGGGTAATGGTTAATAGGTAACAACTTATGAAAAGTTCTCTTACTTCTTACCTACAATCCTTCTTACCCTTACCTGTTTACTTGTCACTGTCAACTATTAACTGTTAACTGTTCGCTGTCCCCACTAGTAGAGGGAGGATCAAATTTTTCTTGACGTTCTCGCCACCAAGCTAGAAGGGTGCTAGCGATAAATATACTAGAATATGCTCCTGCTAAGAAACCAAGAATTAGCGCTAAAGCAAAGTTTTTTAGGGTTTCCCCACCGAATAAAAAGATTGCAATCAATGACAGTAAAGTTGTCACCGTAGTATTTATAGATCTCGCTAAGGTTTGATTTACCGCATCATCTACAATTTCAACAATAGGACGATTGGGATTCACTTTTAAAGTTTCCCGTATGCGGTCGTAAATTACTACGGTATCGTTAACCGAAAAACCAGTAATTGTGAGTAAAGCAACAATAAATAAGCTATCTACTTCTATACCAAACAGCAATCCAAATATAGAGAATATTCCTACCGTCATTAAGATATCGTGGAAAGTGGCAACAATGGCAAATATTGCGTAATCCTTCTGAAATCTAATTGACAAGTAAATTATAATCCCGGTAAAAGCTACTATCAAGGAAGTAATACCAGAATTAAATAACTGCCTTCCTAAAGTTGGTCCAACAGTATCAATTTGACGTTTCTTGGAGTCGAAAGGACCGATTTTTTCGCTTAAAGCATTTTCTAATTGGGTGCGTTTTTCGACATCTAAGGTTTTGGTACGAATTAACACACCGTTATCATCTTTACCAGTTTCTCTATCGGCAATAAGTTGGATGCTGCTATCAGCTAAATCCTCTGATGCAACAACTTCTCGAACTAAGTTGATATCAACTGGTTCATCGCAGTCATTCGCCACAGTACAGTCTCGTTCAAACTGCAACCGCGTACCGCCGATAAAGTCCAAGCTTGGACGTAGTGGTGCCCCAATCTGCTGCCAAGAAACCAACATAGAAATGATGCCAGCTAAAATGATAGCACCGGAAATACTCCACCATAGAGTTCGCGATTTATTAACACTTATTTTCATCTGGCAGCCTCTGCCTTATTTGAAGTTGGCAGGTTGGGACAGAAAAGTTCTGGTTTGCGTATTGAATCAATTCTGATTGCTAAAAACATTAACGTGCGGCTACAAGTTACTGCTGTAAACATACTAACTGCCACCCCTACAGCCAAAGTTACGGCAAAGCCTTTGACTAAGCCAAATCCCAACCAAAACAGCGCTGCACAGGCAATCAGTGTTGTGATATTACTATCTAAAATACTAGACCATGCTCGGTAAAAACCAGATTCAACAGAACGATAAAGCGATTTACCCGCTCGTAATTCTTCCCGAGTGCGCTCAAAAATAAGCACGTTAGCATCAACCGCCATACCAATACTAAGGATGAAACCGGCAATACCAGGTAAAGTTAAAGTTACGCCAAGTAAAGCAAAACAAGCCCAAGTGAGAAGGGCATAAATTACCAAAGCGATATCAGCAATAATTCCTGGCAGTCTGTAATAAACTACCATAAATATTAATACTAAAATTAAACCGCCAACACCAGCGAAAATACTGCGTTTAATGCTGTCTAATCCTAATGTCGCACCGACTGTGCGATTTTCGACAATTTCAATAGGTACTGGTAGCGAACCACCGCGTAACTGCACTGCTAAACCTTGAGCATCCTCAGGTGAAAAATTACCTGAAATTTCCGCACTTCCACCAGCAATTCCAGTATTTGCGTATTGAACTCCTACAGAAGCAGCGCTAACTAATTCATTATCAAGAAAAATACCAATACTGCGTCCCGTACCTGCCAGATTTTTAGTTAAATCGGCGAAAAGTTTACCACCTTCTTGATTAAACTGAAGTCCTACAGCCCAACCACCACGACCTTGTTGGGGACTATAAGGGTTAGCATTAGTTAGATATTTACCTGTTAGCTTTGGTTCCCAACTATCAAATAATTCAGAAATTGCTTCTTGATTAGTTTTCAGTTCTTTTGTATTTTTTTCAATTGCAGCTTCATCTCTTTCTTCAGCTGCAAGTAACTCTGTCTGTTGAGCTTTGAGTTGCCCGCGATTGGCTCTTAAAGCAAAAACCTGAGTTTCTGTCCCCGGCTTTTGAGTTTTAAATTCTAATTGTGCCGTACCACCTAAAACTCGTTCGGCTTGTTCTGGATTATCAACTCCAGGTAGCTGAACTAAAATTTTATCTGTTCCTGCCGATTGAATTACGGGTTCGGAAACTCCAAGTCCATTAACTCGATTACCCAAAACCGTTTGCACTGCTTCCAATTGACGTTCGGTTATTTGCTTAATTTCCGGAGTCGTCTTTACTTGAATAGTCAGTTGCGAACCTCCCCTTAAATCCAGCCCCAAAGGCACTTCAATTGTCGCAATTACCGCCACTGCGGCAATTACCAAAACAAAAATCAAGGCTAAAAACAATCGCTGTTTTTGCATACCATCCCCAAAAAGCGCGACAAACGCTATAATAACGTTTCTTTATCTGATATGAGCGAACAGTTATTAATTAATGGACATTGGGCATTGGGCATGGGGCATTGGGTATGAAGAAAAAAGATAAAATTCCAATTACCCATTACCCATTACCAATTACCCATTACCCATTACCCATTACCCTATTAACTTAAACTCTTGCAGCAACCATGTTTTCTACTGCTTCAACAATTTGCTCGGGTTGAACAATTGTTAATCTTTCCAAATTACCGTTGTAAGGTGTGGGAATATCTTGAGAAGAAAGTCTTAGTACGGGGGCATCTAATTCATCAAACAAGCGATCGTTGATAGAAGCAATAATTTCTGCTGCAACACCCCCAGTTCTCATACATTCTTCTACGATAATTACTCGGTGGGTTTTACGTATAGATTCGCCTATGGTATCAAAATCCAAGGGTTTTAAAGAAATTAAATCGATAACTTCTGGGTCAAAACCCGATTTTTCCAAAGTCTTCACGGCTTGCATGACATGATGGCGCATCCGCGAATAAGTTAGGATTGTGACATCTTTCCCACTTCGGACAATTTCTGCTTTATCTAGTGGCACTAAGTATTCTTCTTCGGGCAAGTCTTCTTTTAGGTTGTAAAGCAGCACGTGCTCAAAGAAAAGTACCGGATTGTCGTCGCGAATAGCAGATTTTAATAAACCTTTAGCATTGTAAGGTGTGGAACAAGCAACAATCTTTAACCCTGGAACAGCTTGAAAGTAAGCCTCTAAACGCTGGGAATGTTCTGCACCTAGCTGTCTTCCTACTCCACCTGGACCACGAATTACTAAAGGTATTTTAAAGTTACCGCCGGAAGTGTAGCGCAACATCCCGGCATTATTAGATATTTGGTTGAAGGCTAGTAGCAAAAAGCCCATGTTCATGCCTTCAATTATCGGTCTTAACCCGGTCATTGCAGCACCTACTGCCAATCCAGTAAAGCTATTTTCAGCAATGGGTGTATCTAATACTCTGAGTTCGCCATATTTTTTGTATAAGTCTTTGGTAACTTTGTAGGAACCACCATAATGTCCTACGTCTTCACCGAGTACCATCACGGTTTTATCTCGCGCCATTTCTTCATCGGTGGCTTCCCGCAAAGCATTAAAAAATAGTGTTTCTGCCATTAGATCAAAAATTACAAATATTCTTGAATGAATCTTATCGCGTCTGCTAAAAAAATACGGTAAAAACTGCATAGCTCGTGCAAAAATACCGAAAATTTTAGAAGTAAAGATGAATGAATCACTGCATCGTATTGAATTATATAGCGTTTACTCAATAGAAGATGACACTTTGAGTTAAAGCAGGAATTAGATTTACATCTTGTACATTTAGCACATACCAGCTTTAGAGATTTTTTTCAACTGTAGATATTATCACTTGTGTTTCAATATACTCACTTTGGTAGTCCAATACACAATATTTCAAACATTTCAGAATTAATTGTTAATGAATTTAAGACTAATAACTATAAAATCGAATCGTAATTTTGCTAATCGAATAATGTTATTTGGTTATAGTTATTAGTCATACATGAATCGCAACTAAATTATCAAAAAAACAAAAACTCCAGCGTCATCATTTACTGATAGAGCCAAAACGCTGGAGATAAATTTTAACTGCAATCAGAGTTACTTAACCGCTAAAAAAAACAGCGAAATTCAAAAGATAATTACATTTAACGCACTTAAAAAAAGAACTAACAAGTAAACTCCCGGATTATTTATTCCACAAAGAATTTTAGATAAAATTGTCTTTGTAAGAATATCTGCTTTTCCTGACTAATAATAAGTTAGTGGTTAAAAGAAACTGTTGAATCTTCTACAGAAGTTACTTGAGTTACGCTCTTTTCAGACTCGCTTGTTCCAGAAGCTGTAGGTAGCTGACTCACAGGAAACCTTCTTGGTCTTCCAGGTTTACGCTTATGCCTTTGATTAATAGATTTTTCGCTTGCTTGTGCCAATTCTTCTGGCGTACATTTAAACAGGCGCAATGCATCCCAGTATTTTTTCGGTGTCATAGTTGGTTCGGTTCGCCCAGCCTCCCAGTTGCGAACACTTGTTTCACTGATTGCAAGCCTGAAGGCAACCTCTGCACGGCTGAGTCCCGCACGTTCTCTCAGGACTTGCATATCCATATCTCAATGCTCCCTTTTTAAAACTCATTAATTGGATTTATTAAATCAATTGACGTAAAAATGCCAACCGAAAATTCTTTGTTAACAATATTATTGTATAGGAAATTGTATACCCGTATAGCAATCTAACCATACTGCAATCTTCTACTTTCTTTTATCGGCTTTATTTTGTAATATCTATAAAAAGATAGATGTGGTAAATATGATTCTGTTCATTTGACTATTTATATTTAACTTTGACTCATTAATAAGCGAACAATAATAATTTTTCGTTATATAGTTAGTTTGTGAATACTAATTTTTTAATTAAAAAAGAATTTAAATAATAAATTAAGAATTATTGATATCTCGACGTAAAACTTTGCGTCGAGATATTGTAGCTGGAGCCAGCAACACAAATTAATATTCAACAAACCTGGCATTCCTCCCCCGTCTTGCCCCGAAGGGGAAGCGTTGGGAGGAATACCAGCCCATGTTTAGTGGAGGGTTTAGCGTACCATCCGACGTAATTGAGGGTGGCTACGCAGACGGCGAGGACGATGAGTAGGAAACATGATTTTTTTTAAACAGTAAGGAAAACTTTACAGACAAAATCCAAAGCGTCACAACTCAATAGCTAAATTGCACTTAAAAAGGGCAAACTGCAAACAGCGCTTAACTGTCCTATGCCCTACTGTCTGAAAAGATGTGGGGCAATTTTGTATTTTACGGCTAGTTTTATACATATCCTACAAAAGCTTGAAAAAACTATATTGAAAAAATTATTTAAACAACTGATTCAAAGAATTAACAAAAATATAGTTATCAAATGAAATCCAGACAATAATGATAATCATGTTGTCAATAATATTTTGTAAAATTTAATATTTTAATTAAAAGCTTAGGTAAATGATTCCTCAAATTAAATAGGCTTAAGCACATAGCTGTATGTTTAGTGCTTAAGCAAACATTTGATTGAAATCCTTGAAATTTTCATAACGTTAAGATGCCGCTTTTTTTTAACAGGCAGACGACATCTATAATCATTAATTTTATATCTTGGACTAAAAAAGAATACTTCCAGAAGTTTGTTTGGAAACCGTTACGCGGGTAAATGCTGTAATGCAATTAGTATATAAAGCTAATTTGCTAAAAATAAGTAGGTCAGTGTGAGGAGCAATAAGTGAGAAGATTGTATTTTTGACTTTTGCCTATTATCAGGAATTAGATTTACCCATGTTTGCCGATTGGAGAATCAAGATTAAACAACTCTAAATATGAAGGGATAGCGAAAAGCTTTCTCCGACTCAGTTAAAACACCATACAGTGCCCAAATAGTAAGTCCCCAATGGACGAGGAACCATAAACCTAATAGAGGGGTAAGTAAACCAAAAGTAACCCAAACCAGGGCTGTGATAATTAATCCACACAGCCAAACATTTAAATGGAAGTTGAGAGCTTCTTTTGCATTTTCTTTGACAACTGGATCTTTAACGGTAAAAAGTATAACAATAGGAACGGCAATAGATACAAATGTGAAGTTAAAAAAAATCGCTCCATGACAAAGTGCTGATAAAAGCTTTCGACTGTCGGTGTCGTACATTTTCTCCTCCCCTGATGTTGAGCTTTTGAATTATATAACGAACCGATTACCTTGATAGTTGTCTTAAGATTAAAACACTTCTGCTAATCAAAGAAAAACTATTGTTTTAGATAGAATACAATCAAACAAATACCTTATGTCAACTGAACTTGAGAACGAAATTTACGAAGAAGTTGAACGTCGTCGCAATTTTGCCATTATCTCTCACCCAGATGCTGGTAAAACTACTTTGACTGAAAAATTACTTTTGTACGGGGGTGCGATTCATGAGGCTGGTTCTGTAAAAGCTCGAAGGGCGCAGCGTAAAGCTACTTCTGACTGGATGGCGATGGAACAACAAAGGGGTATTTCTATTACCTCAACAGTGTTACAGTTCGAGTACAAAAATTGTCAAATAAATTTATTAGATACTCCGGGACACCAAGACTTTAGTGAAGATACATATCGAACTCTGAGCGCTGCCGATAATGCGGTGATGTTAATTGACGTAGCAAAGGGTTTAGAACCCCAGACGCGAAAATTATTTGAAGTTTGTAAAATGCGGGGTATTCCAATTTTTACTTTTGTAAATAAACTCGATCGTCCCGGAAGAGAAGCCCTAGAACTTTTAGATGAAATTGAGCAAGAATTAGATTTACAGACTTATGCGGTAAACTGGCCTATCGGCATGGGCGACCGTTTTAAAGGCGTATTTGACCGTCAGGAACAAAAAATTCATTTGTTTGAAAGAAGTGCCCACGGTAGTAAGGAAGCGGCGAATACGATAGTTGATTTCGGTGATGCCAAAATTGAAGAACTTCTAGAACAAGATCTGTATCATCAACTTAAAGATGATTTGGAACTTTTAGATGGAGTTGGTCCCGAATTAGATATAGATTTGATTCATCAAGGCAAGATGACTCCGGTGTTTTTTGGCTCGGCAATGACTAATTTCGGCGTGGAATTATTCTTGCAGAATTTTCTCCAATGCGCTCTTAAGCCTGGTTCTCACTCTAGTAGCTTGGGCGAAATTCCTCCAACTTATCCAGATTTTTCCGGGTTTGTGTTTAAGCTACAAGCAAACATGGATCCCAAACACCGCGATCGCGTTGCTTTTATCCGCGTATGTACTGGTAGGTTTGAAAAAGATATGACGGTGAACCATGCTCGTACTGGTAAAAACGTGCGTTTATCTCGTCCGCAAAAACTGTTTGCTCAAGAGCGAGCATCCATTGATGAAGCTTATCCGGGAGATGTTATAGGATTAAATAATCCCGGTGTTTTTGCAATTGGCGATACAATTTACACTGGTAAAAAATTAGAATATGAAGGCATTCCTTATTTTTCACCGGAGTTGTTTGCAATTTTGAGAAACCCCAATCCTTCTAAATTCAAGCAATTTCAAAAAGGCGTAACGGAATTGCGCGAAGAAGGAGCAGTGCAAATTATGTATTCGGTAGATGAATCCAAACGCGATCCAGTTTTGGCAGCAGTCGGTCAGCTACAGCTTGAAGTTGTACAATACCGTTTGGAAAATGAGTATGGTGTAGAAACTCGTTTAGAATATTTACCTTACAGCGTTGCTCGTTGGGTTGAAGGTGGTTGGGAAGCTTTGGAAAAAGTGGGACGTTTATTTAACACTACTACCATGAAAGATAGTATGGGAAGACCGGTACTGTTGTTTCGCAATGAATGGAACACAAACCAGTTAAAACAAGACCATCCAGAGTTGAAATTAAATGCGATCGCTCCCGTATCTGGAAAAACTTCAACTTAAAAATGGCGGTACTTTTTATCCGGTAATAATTGCTGTGGCAGGCTAAAATATCCAGCTTTGGGTTTCGCCTTCGGGGCGGAACCCCATCACTCTAATTTTTCTCCGAAATGTATTTGAGAAAGCTGGATATTTTATTTTTTAATCTCCGTAAGCCTTCCTGCTTCGTAAGTCCTGATAATATCAGCTACATTTGCACGATATAAATATGTAAGTATTTTTAAATACGTTTGGTGAAAGAGTATCTATGTCTTCACACTCCAAATCATCTTTGAAGGATGGCTTAGCAGCCCTAAAAAAAGAAGATTACCGCACGGCAAAAATTATCTTAGAAGATGTTGCAGCTAGGGATGATGATACCAACAAGAGCTTGCAAGCCCAAGTTGGCTTAGTAGTCGCTTACTCGCGCAGTTCGGAAATTGAAATGGCGATTGCAGTGTGTGAATCTCTTGTTGAAAGTAATAATTCTCAAGTTAAAGAGTGGGCAGAAAAGTCTTTAAAACAATTAAGAAAAAAATATCCTCATAAAAATAAAGCATTGCACTCTACGGGATTTGTTGCCTTTGAATCACCCGAAGAGCAAATAGAAACGGCACCGGAAGAATCAGTTTCTTTGTCTACCCCGCCGCCTCCCCCGCCTCCCCCGCCTCCACCTCCGGGTGATTCTTTGTTAAACTCGGAAGCAATAAATCCTTCATTAAAAGAAGTTCCCGAACAGACGAAAAAAAAACATTCGGGTGACGCGATAGTGCTTGCAAATCAAGCAAAAAGTAAAATTCCAGATATTCACTCTAATATCCATTGGCGGTTGGCAGGAAGAGCCAAGGTATGGCAACCACTGCCAAAAGCAAAGTTTATTAAATCTATTCGCTTGCGATTGTTGGGGATTGGAACCATTATTGCTTTATTTTGCTCCGTAAGGGCATTGCTGCAACTAGCAATGGATTCAATCAATCATATTTTAGTTTGGATTCGATTTTTAGAACCAATACAGCTTTTATATAATGACCCTACTTTTTTATTACTGGGTACATTTGTAATACTGTTAGTTGCTGCACCGTGGTTACTTGACTGGCAGCTACGTCAATTTTACAAACAAAAGACTTTAGATAGAGAAACTTTAAATACGTATTCTCGCGAATCAGTGCGGGTTTTGCTACGCTACTGTCAACCGCGAGGGTGGCGTTTACCTAAACTAAGAATATTGCCATTTTCAGCACCAATCGCATTCACTATAGGTCATTTACCGCGCACAGCTTGCATTGTAGTTAGTCAGGGGCTTTTAGAACAACTCTCTGATGATGAAATCGCGGCAATAATTGCTTCTGAGTTGGCACAAATAGCTCGTTTAGATTGTGCTGTTATGTCTGTAATCTTATCGGTAACAATTCCGATTTATCAATTATACGAACTGATTGCCGAACAAAGCGATAACATATCTAATCGTATTGGAGGTACAACTGTAGGAATCATTGCTAATATCATTTACGGAATTTGGTGTTTGCTGACGGGAACGGCTTTGTGGTTATCCCGAAGAAGAGTTTACTTGAGCGACAAAATTGGTGCCGAAGTTACTGGAAACCCCAACGCCATGATTCGCGCCTTACTAAAAATTGCAATTGGTACGGCTTCGGATATAACCAAGAAAAAACAAACACCATACCCATTGGAAAGTCTCAACCTATTAATACCAGTCGGTCACCAACAAGGTTTATGGTTAGGTAGTATCGCTCCAAATACCAGCTTTGAATCATTGCTAATGTGGGATTACCTCAATCCCCATCGCCAATGGTTTGTAATTAACAACAGCCATCCCTTGATGGGAATGCGTTTACAAAAATTATGTAAACTAGCTCGTTATTGGCATATCGAACCCGAACTATATCTGGAAAATCAGCAGTCTTTAAAGGTAAAACCTCAGCCATTTTTATTACAAATTGCTCCTTTCTTGGGTATTTTGATTGGTGCAGCCTCAGCCTTACTTTTTTGGCTGACTTGGCAAACATTATTCCTGCTGAATTTGATTAATCTCAAGTGGATATACGATAACTGGCAATTTGTTACTGGTTTTATGCTTATCGGCTTTAGCATCGGTAGTTTATTTAGAATAAATTATTTATTTGCAAATATCGATGCCAAAACTGCTAGCACTTCTGAAGCGTTACCAGAGTTATTGGCAAACCCAGCCAACTTACCAATAAACAGTATCCCCGTTAGATTGTCGGGAAAATTATTAGGTCGTCGCGGTAGCAGCAATTACTTGGCACAAGACTTACTTCTCCATGTAGACAATATCTTGTTGAAATTGCATCATGTTTCCTGGTTGGGACAATCTGTTAATGCTCAAGACTTTATCGGTAAAACAGTTTCCGTTACTGGCTGGTTACGAAGAGGCGCAACACCTTGGTTGGATATTCAAACTTTAAAAACTCAAACTGGCAAAATGGTCAACAGTCCCCATCCTATTTGGTCTACCATTTTGACAGTAGCTGCTTTTGCTTGGGGAGCTTACATAATTCTGACGGGGTAATCCCTTCAGCCTGCCTCGATTTGTAATCAACAATCTTTTTGTTAATAAAAGTTGCGAAACATCAAACAAAGTGTTACATTTATTTACAATAATTAGTGCAATGTCAGAAAGTGAAGCTCAATGCTTCGTTTACTTATAAGGCTTTTTTGCGCTGTTATCTCCCCCCTTTCATCCTTCCAACACAGCAGGAAATGAACCAGCCGTTGGCTGGTTTTTGTTTCTTGAAAGGGTTTGCTTCACGAAAAAAATGTATTGTATGTTACTATGCATTAATAACTTGGCTAGAAATGTGTGTGCTGAACTAGCTGTGCAAAGAATAGCGTGATATTGTAGGAAATGGTGTTTAAATCTTCATAATACAAAAGAGCATTGAATCAGTTTTGTTTTGCACGAAGTATAATGCAGAATTTATAATTTTTGGGATCAAAATTTTTGCGCTTTCAAGCGCATCATTTCGCATAAAAAAATCAGCTTGGGGAAAAACTGTATTGTAAAGATTGACAGTTTGCAGTAAAAAGATGGTTCACAGCAATGTTACTTAGTAACATATGTCTGTCGTCTTTAAAGCCAAGTTTTTGTTTTAAACCCGCCCCTAAACATCTAACCATATTGGAGGTTCTTTCATGTCCATTCGCCTATACATAGGCAATTTGCCCAAAGAAGAAATAGACAAATCGGAATTGCAAGCAGTTTTTGCTGAAGAAGGTAGCAGTATTACTACGAAATTAATCAAAGACCGTAAGACAGGTAAATGTCGTGGTTTTGGTTTTATGACGGTGAATAATGACGAACAAGCCGATCAGATTATTGAAAAATATAACGGTCAGATGTTCAAAGATTCTCCGATTAAATTGGAGAAAGCATTGCCTCGCACTAAGAGCAATGAGGAAGGGGAGGAAAATCCTGCTCCTAAAGCGTCTAGTTCTCCAACCCCTGCTAGCAGTGGTTCTGGGAATCCTGTATCTAGTAAGAGTAAGAAAAAATCTCGTCGCGGTAGTGGTTCCAAGGATAATAGTAGTAGCAGCGGCTCTTCCTCAGATGGAGTTTATCCAGATCCTCGTTGGGCTACAGAACTAGAAAAGTTAAAGGAAATGCTTGCTGCACAGACCACTAACTAATTGATTCACAAGGAAGAATGAACTAGCCCACCGAGTTTGGAGTATGGAGCTTTATTCCCCATTACTTGTGTTGGGCTTGTACTACTTCCTCTTCCTAAGTCTTAAATGATTTATTTAAGCTATTTTTTGGAAAAGTATTACTTTACAAAAAATACAGCATATTTCATATTAGTAAAGTACATTCAGACGGGCAGGGATGCCCATTCCACAAGAGTTTTGTAATTAATTTTTATACCTCATGTTCTTGCAAACCGCTGTATGAATTTTTAATTGCAAATTATAATTCTAAATATTATCAACACAAGCAGGATGTTTGATATTTCCATAACGTCGAATCGACAACTCGCTTCATGATTTAACGTTTAGAGCAAACATTTATGCAGCCTTTTCGCGGTTGTGTAACCGAAAGAACATATGTTGATATTAAAGTTTTCTTAATAAATTAATACTTCACCCTCTTTTATGCATAGGGAATAGCAATAAACAATTAACTATAAAATAATCATATAGCATCTATTTGTAGTAAAAAAGTACTAAGTAGTATAAGCTACATACTTATATAAGAATATTTTTTCTAAATATTTGAAAAAATGTAGCTTCAATAACAATTGCTAGTAATGTGATGTATTAAGTATAGTAAAACACATATTTTGTACATCTTTATTTATGCATTAGTACTTAAAAGAAGCAAATTTGCATTGATTTACTATTTTAATTGATTTTTTTGTAAATATTATTACGTAATAAAAAAGTAATTTTTATTGCTTTTATTTTTTAAATATTGTGGATTATTTTTTTATGTAAAGTTATAAATAATGCTTTAATTGATTAGAGTATAGCCACATTCTTAGGTGATATTCAGCGATATTAGAGGTGACAGGAAGCACCAGTATCAAGCTTTTAGCAGGATAAAAAACAGTATTAATACTGAATTTAAATAAGTAAACGTAACAATATATAAATAAAAATATTTCACATATTAAATTAAAATAAAACTTACATGAACATTTACAAAGATTTTGGTTTTAGGGGTTGACGCGCTTTGAAGAGCTGCTATCCAGTTAAACCGAACACAAAAATAACCAACAAACTATGAACCTTGCAACAGAACAACGCATCGCCTTGATTTCCGTCCACGGCGACCCAGCGATTGAAATAGGTAAGGAAGAAGCTGGAGGGCAAAACGTTTACGTTCGTCATGTGGGGGAAGCACTAGCTGAACTTGGATGGCAAGTTGATATGTTTACCCGTAAAGTGAATGTCGAGCAAGAAGATATTGTTTGGCATTCTCCGAATTGTCGAACAATTCGTTTGAAAGCTGGTGATATTGATTTCGTGCCACGAGACAATATTTTTGGGCATTTACCAGAATTTGTAGAGAATTTTCTTAAATTCCAACAAGATAATGGAATTATATATTCTTTAATTCATACCAATTACTGGCTTTCTAGCTGGGTTGGTATGCAGTTGAGACAAAAACAAGGAAGTAGTATAGTACACACTTACCATTCCTTAGGAGTAGTTAAATACAATACTGTAAAGACTGTCCCTCTAATTGCTAGCACCCGTCTGGGGGTAGAAAAACAGATACTAGAAACGGCGCAAAGAATAGTTGCAACTTCCCCCCAAGAACAAGAGCATATGCGTACCCTTGTTTCAACAAAAGGAAGTATTGATGTAATTCCTTGCGGTACAGATATTCAACGCTTTGGTTGTGTGGACAGAAAAACAGCAAGAAACGAATTAGGAATTAATCCTCAAACTAAGCTAGTAATGTACGTAGGACGCTTTGACAAACGCAAAGGTATTGAAACCTTGGTGAGAGCAGTTGGACAATCTAAGTTACTAGGTTCTGAAGATTTAAAGTTAATTATTTGTGGCGGTAGTCGAGCAGGACACAGTGATGGAAAAGAACGCGATCGCATTGAAAAAATTGTTGCAGAATTAGGAATGACTCAAATGACCGAATTTCCCGGTCGTGTGAGTCAGAATGATTTACCATCTTATTATGCTGCGGCTGACGTTTGCGTTGTTCCCAGTCATTACGAGCCTTTTGGTCTAGTAGCGATTGAAGCAATGGCAAGTTATACGCCAGTAGTAGCAAGTGATGTTGGTGGACTTCAGTTTACTGTTGTAAATGAAGAAACTGGCTTATTAGCAGCCCCGCAAAATGTTTCAGCTTTCGCCAATGCTATTGACCGAATTCTAGTAGACGCTCAATGGCGCGAACAGTTAGGTCAAGCTGCGAGAAAGCGTGTTGAAAATAAATTTAGTTGGGAAGGAGTTGCGATGCAATTAAGCGAACTCTACAACAATTTATTGCACAAATCTGTGAAACAGGCTATGGTGGCAAACAGTTAAAAGTAATAATACATAAATAATCGTAACTGATTATTTCGAGCATGGAATTTACGCAAATAAATTCAATCTTTATTGCTAATAAAACTATCCCAATTTTGAACAAATAATTTACCCGACACTCTGCGCCGGGTGAGACTATATAAACCAATCCCAACTATCTTGGCTAGGATGTTTTTAAGCTTGGATAAGTGGTGTAATTAGCGGTATTAGCCCCAGGCTTATAGTCTGAGGGCTTTTTCTGTATTGGAATGTAAAAAAAGTCGCGGCGACCTGCCGCTTGCTAGTTTGAATGCAATGAACTACGTGTATCCGCTATCGCTGAGATACACGTTTCCGACTCTTCATCTGAGTAACTTGCTTGAAGCTTCCGCACCAAGTAGAGGTTGACTCATCTGAGTCTATAGAGGCACGTTCCATACCCCTTGCATAGTTAAGCATTACGATTGCTGCCGCTACATCTCTATCGCATCGATAACCGCATTTTTCGCAATGATGTTCTCTTTCTGCTAATGTTTTCTTTTTTTGATGACCGCAGTTAGGGCAAGTTTGGGAAGGCTTTACTTTTTTGGTTGGCACCTCAATATAAAACCCTCCTGCTTCGGTAACTTTATATTTAATTAAATCCTTTAAATTACCGATAGCAACATCAAGAAGTGACCTATTAAGTCCTGACTTTTGACGCGAAGTCTGCCGGACAGAGTACTCTTTGCGGCGAGCTTCGCGTTTGTTTTTACCTTTTGACTTGCGAGTTATCCCTTTAAGGTTTAATTTTTCAGTCGCTACCAGGCTATTACAGCTAACTATTTGTGTAGAGACTTTGTGTTGCCAATCTTGCCGTTGTCTAGCTACTTTTGATTGAATTTTCGCTATAGCTTTATTGGCTTTCTTCCAGCGTCGTGAGGCTTTAACTTTTTTCCTAAAGTTAGGTGGACGCTTACGACGACTAGTTTTAGCAATTTGATTAATTTTGACTTGAGCAGTTCTAACAAACCTTGGATTATCTACCACATCGCCGTTAGAATCAGCGATTGCATGGTGAGTACCAAAATCCAAGCCAATAGCCCCTGTATCAGTAGCTGGTCTAACTGGGACGCAATCTACGGTAATTGACGCATACCATTTGCCTTGCTTAAACATGATTGTGCAAGTTTTTGGTGTTCCCCAATCACGCGCTTGACCACGCATTTTGATGTTACCTAGATTGGATATTTTTAAATAACCATTCTTGCCGCGAAGCTCGCCGGAAAGAGTACTCTGTCCGGCAGACTTCGCATTGGTGCAAGCTTTCCAACCAGATTTACAAGGATAAGTCCATCCTTTATATCTACGGCTAGCCTTAAATTTTGGATATCCAGACTTAAGTTTAAAAAACCGCTTAAAAGCAAAATCAACACGTTTAATAGTGTCTTGCAACGCATGGCTACCAAGTTCTTTGTACTCTCCCCATTCTTCTTTAAAACTAGGCAAACAATTTTGTTGATCATAATAACTAACTGCGGAGTCAAACTTTTTATATGAAGTTTTACGATGCTCAACGCAGGCGTTATACAAGTCTTTATGTAACCTGCGCCAGTAGTGCATCTTATCGTTTTGCGTCTTTGATGGATAAAGTCTAAAAGTAATTCTCTTGGTAGCCATAACAACTCGACCTATCTGTTATATTAACTATTATAATTACGCAGTTATACCCTGTCAACATGAAAGCCAGAAAAAGCTCTCATAGCGTTTTTAGTGTGCGATTGCATTTTGTATTTGTGACCCATTATCGACGTAAAGCGTTAGACGCTAAAATGCTTGACCGCCTCAAAGAAATGGTCAAGCAAGTATCAGAAAAGATGAGTTGTGAATTAATTGAGTTTAACGGCGAGGCAGACCATATCCATATATTGCTAGATTTCCATCCTAAAAACTCAATTGCTGCGGTAGTGGGGAGTTTAAAAAGTTCTACAGCACGTATGCTTAAAAAAGAGTTTCCCGAAGAAGTAAAAAAATACTATTGGGGTAAGGTTTCTTTCTGGTCAAACTCCTATTACGTAGCGTCTTGTGGCGGCGCACCAATTGATGTTTTAAAGAAATATATACAAAACCAAGCTACACCCTGAGGCGCTATCCTTCCCCAATCCGCTAGCGCTGAGATTGGGGACTGCCGCGCTGTGCGTTCAAGTTCGGTCGGCAAGTAAAAAATGAACTGAGTTAGGCTGATTGTAGTCTCACAAGTTATCCAAAAATGAACAGTGCGTTGCGGGGGTTCCCCCGTTGTAGCAACTGGTAAATCCGAAGGGTTGGCTGTAGTTAGCCAAAAGTTTACCCAAAGTTACGCTGGGGCTTGCGCTCTCCTGGAAATCCCGGTCAATAAAATTGCATCGACTTCCTTAATTAAAAACTTTTTCTTGTCTGACTCTTACAAATAATTTATTTAACAAATGCACGTCTGTAAGATTTATATCTCTAAACAGCGTGCATCTAGTCTTTTAAGCAAGCTATACTGACCAGTATCTATGCTCTTACAAAAAAATCGCTGTGCAAACATTTGACTATACTACTTTGAGTGCAGTTTGCAGCGATATTCGTGCTAACTGGTTACCATCGCGCTTAGAACAAGTATATCAGCGCGATCGCTATACTATTGCAATTGCGCTTCGTACTATTAAAGGACGGGGTTGGCTTGAAGTTTCTTGGCATCCTCAAGCCGCTCGCATTCATATCGGTTCTCCACCACCGCGTATACCAGATACATTTACGTTCTCTCAACAATTAGTTCACCAGTTAAAAGGTTTAGCCCTGGTAATAATTGAGACAGTTACGCCTTGGGAACGTGCTGTCAATTTACAATTTGCTCGTCGTCCTGGGGAAAAAGCTTTGTATCACCTGTATGTAGAAATTATGGGCAAGTACAGCAACGTAATTCTTACGGATGCGAGAAATACAATTATTACCGCAGGTCGCCAAGTTAACGAACAAAAATCAAGCGTTCGCCCTATTTTAACTGGAGAAGTTTACCAACAACCACCGAAGCTTACCAACGCGATTCCGAGTTTAGATGAATCACAACAAGATTGGTATGAAAGGTTAAGCTTGATACCTGGAGCAATCAAGCGTCAACTACCTAAAAATTATCGTGGTGTGTCTCCAATGTTAGTACAGTCAATGCTTTGGGCAGCAAATCTAAGTACAGAAAGCACAACCGATAAACTTACATCCAAAGAATGGAGCTTATTATTTAAGCAATGGCAAGAATGGCTTAAAGCTTTACAAGAAGAAAAGTTTAAACCGAGTTGGACCGAAGCTGGCTATACCGTAATTGGTTGGAGTGTAGTCAAAAAAGTAGAAGATATTCAAGAACTACTCAATCGCTACTATACAGATAAACTCAATCAACAAGTATTTTCTCAGCTAAAGCACCAGCTTACTCAAAAATTGAGTAATTTTTTAGAAAAATTGCGCTCCAAAGCTGAAACTTTTGAAAAACGCTTGCAGCAGTCAGAACAATCAGATAAATATCGCACTAAAGCCGATTTATTGATGGCTTATCTAAAAGAATGGCAACCGGGGATGGAAGAAATTACCTTGGCTGACTTCGAGACGAATGAACCAGTAAAAATTAAATTACAACCCGATCAAAACGCGGTACAAAACGCTCAAAAACTTTATAAACAGCATCAAAAGCTTAAACGGGCTCGTACTGCCGTAGAGCCTTTACTTGCAGAAGTTAACGGGGAAATTGCATATTTGGAACAAGTTGAGTCAGCAATTTCTCAAATTGACAACTACCTTGAAGCTGAAGATTTACAGGCTTTAGAAGAAATTCGCGAGGAATTAATTGCACAAAAATATTTGAAAGATTCCGAATACCGCAGACGTAGTTCTAACGAAGTAATTACAAATTTTCATCGTTACCAAACACCAAACGGTTTTGAAGTAATAATCGGACGCAATAACCGTCAAAATGACCAATTAACTTTCAAAGTTGCTGGAGATTATGACTTATGGTTTCATGCTCAAGAAATTCCTGGTAGTCACGTACTATTAAGATTAGAACCAGGTACAGTCGCTGAAGATAACGATTTACAGTTTACTGCAAATCTTGCTGCATACTACAGTCGCGCTCGGCAAAGCGAACAAGTTCCAGTAATTTATACCGAACCCAAGCAAGTTTATAAACCGAAAGGAGCCAAACCAGGAATCGCTATTTATAAGCAGGAAACTATACTTTGGGGAAAACCGCAATCTGTTAAAAGTGAAGAGTGAACAGTTGATAATTAGCAGCTAGGAGTTATAAGTTAAGAACTACAATTTTTGCTATATCCCCCCGTTGTTCATCTTCCCTACTTAATATCCACGCTTTTATATTGAATTATTCTTAAAGATAAAGCCGCAATTTTGATCAAAATATCTTTTTTGAGTAAATTTTCAGGAAAATTCTGTACTGCCTGTTACAATATTGTAAAGAAAGATTGCCCAGGGCGTTTTGGGAACGTGATAATTTGGGTTTGACTTTATTGATAAGACAACGCGAATAGAAATATAATTGACCAGCTGTGGGAAGCTGGTCTTTTTTTATTATAAAATTACAATATTTATCTTCAAATCAAATCAGAATTTCAAGAGGTACTATAAAATTTGCAATTGGTTTATGGTTTTCTTTAAGCAATTAACATAAACTTACATAGCTGTAAATCAAGTTAATTCAAAAATCCTGACTTACATTAGTGAATATACTTAATTTATGTTTGGATTATATCATAAAAAATATCATGTATAAAATTATTTCAGTCTTATAAGTTAATTAAAAGCATTATTGGTTCAATCTAGTTTAGTAGCAAAACCCCATTTACAATTAAACTCGAAAAATCGGGCATTCAACGAAAAATTATTGGGCGTTGGATAATAACCCAAGTTGCTAGTTATGCGATTAGCGATGCGATTACGCCCGAAGGGCGTAACACCAACTAATTAGGGGTCATAAAAGTAATAAAATCCCCTCCAGGAAGAAAAAAAAGGAGGGGAATATGCTTAATGAAATAAAAGAATTCTAAGCGAAAGGATAAACCTTGGATTCAGTATATTAAACAACATATTAGACATTATATTGAAACAGTATTTAGTACTATAACTTGTGTTTTTCCCGCTTTCAATTCATGCTGTTACCTACGAAGGGTTTTTACTGAAAGTAGAAGCATTTATTTTTGCTTTTACTTTAAAATCTGCATTTATTGAATAAGTTAAATATAATGCTTTAACATAATTCAGTGACGAATGGTAAGCGTAGAGGTAAACAAAACCACATCTGACCAATTGTGGGGAAACCCCAAGACCGCAATGTCTCCCCAACCCAATTCGTTCACCGTAGGTTGCCGGGGAATTAAACCCATATTTAGATGTTAAAAAATATTATATTTGAGTTTACATTTATAAATAAAAACTTATTTTCGTTCTTCCTTGAATAAATAATAAATCTCCATCTCACTTTTTTATTACTTTTTCAGCAAGCCCTAGCGATCTTTCACTAGGGTATATCGTTTTCTTGTGTTATCTATAATTGTGCTTCTTTTAGCACCCCAGGGCTTATTTGTGGTCTAGAAAAAATTCCTTATCTAATTAGAACAATCGTCGCACTATTGCCCTTGCAACAGATGAAAGGAGAAAATTTTTGGCTTTGGCTAAAACCTTTTCTATGTAAGGGTTTGAAAATGTGCAAATTAGAAGTATAAATATATTTTTTGACGAAACTCTTGCAAAAGAAAGACAAGTTTGCTATATTGTTTAAACATAGGTCAAATAATTATGCCGGGATAGCTCAGTTGGTAGAGCAGAGGACTGAAAATCCTCGTGTCACGAGTTCAAGTCTCGTTCCTGGCATCTAAGATGAAATCCCCAGGAGCCAACGTTTCTGGGGGTTTTTTAATGCCGCTAAAACCCCGTTTCAGCGATTCGAGGGGTGTCGATTGGGTGTAAATTTACCCCCACGTTGGACATTTTTAGACGGGTTTGGACAATTTATTGGGGTAAAGTTGGGGTAAATCAGAGCGCGCTGATTCCAAGTCCAGCAAGGCAATGGAGAAATAAGCTAGCAATTTCTCTTTGTCTTCGTTTGTAAGTTCAGGAGTCAATTGTGGGTTCCCAAAAATCTAACAAGAAAGCAAGCAAGGGTACTGTCCAAATCAAAACTTCTAATCAACGTTTACAGCTAGTTTTTAGTTTTGGGGGTAAACGTCATTATTTATCAACGGGTTTTACCGATACCCAAGCCAACCGCAAGCTGGCGGAGATGAAAGCCAAGCAGATTGAGTTGGATATTCTGTGCAATAACTTCGATATCACTTTGGTTCGGTACAAGCCGCAGTCTCAGCAAGATATTTTTACACCATCGGCTTCTGACAAGGAGACTTCCCCAGAAAGTTATGTTTCTTTAGCTGACTTGTGGGACAGCTATACCGAATATAAAAAGTCAAGTTTATCCCCCAGTACTTTGGCGAAGGATTACAAGAAAATTTATCGCTGTATTAACGTGCATCTCCCCGTGAAGACTCTGGATAAAGCTGTGGCGATTCGCGATTGGTTAATTGCAAATAGAAGCCCGTTATCTGCCAAAAAAATCCTTACTCAGTTTTGCGCTTGTTGTAATTGGGCTGTGAAGTCTCAATTAATTGAAGAAAACCCCTTTGAAGGTATGGCAAGCGATATTAAGCTACCCAAGGGTGATTCTCAAGAAACGGATATTAATCCTTTCAGTGTTGAAGAGCGCGATCGCATAATAAAAGCATTCAAAGAAAATCGTTATTATGCCCACTACGCGCCACTGATAGAATTTCTTTTTATCACGGGTTGTAGACCATCTGAAGCTGTAGGTTTGCAGTGGAAGCACATAAGTAAAGACTTTACCTACATTCGGTTTGAACAAGCTGTGGTGATTTCTGAATCAGGATTAACCTGTAAACCAGGTTTGAAGACGCAGAAGAAGCGAGTTTTCCCAATTAATAATCGTTTGGCTAGTTTCTTAAAATCAATTCAACCAGTTGAAAGGTCTGGTGAAGCGAAAGTTTTTCCCTCACCAGAAGGTAAATGGATAGATGTGCAAAACCTCGGCAGACGAGCT
>JBCBPQ010000101.1:0-22764 GCA_039820645.1 Cyanobacteria bacterium J06633_8
ACCAGAAAGCCAACCCTCCAACAGCAGGTAATTCACCGTAAACAATAATGGTGGAATCGTTTGTAATTCCCGAGCGTGAAAGTAGTTTTTCAATATTTGTTTTCTCGAAATTAAATTGATGATTGGGAAGTACTAAATCAGTGAATGGATTCCATATAACTGCTCCGGGAATTACTTTGTTAGGGATTGCTTGAGGATTTACAGCTATTTCAATTATCCGAATTTTGTCATCATTTAAGCGTTCGGCTAGCCATTGTGTGTTTACAACTAGTTCGGGGTGAGCGTAGTTAGACATTATTTTAATTCTCTAATTTTGATTGAAGGAATTTAGATATAGATTAAAATCGAATATCAACTATGCCCAGTCCTCTTTCGGGTACAGTTTGTATTTTTATATATGGGTAGCAGCAAGAAGGGGGAAATGATAATGGATACCCTATTGAGTTAATTGTCAATATACATATCTAAATTCATTTTTTAAGAGTATTCTAAATCACAACAAAATTTACATTTGTTAATATACTCGTCGATATTTGTTCTATTTATTTTTCTTAATTTTTCCCAATTCTTCTCGTGTAATATATAAATGTTACAAAAATCAAGTTATTTGCTGTTAAATTGCAGCGGTGATTCAATAATTTACAAGGAAAATTTCAAAAGTAAATATACTGCTTCCCTAAGCATAACAATATCATATTTTGGCGGAAAGTCTTGTAATCTCGTAAAATAGTTGAGAATAGAGTCAATAAGAATGCTAATGTAAATGAATGTAAAACGATTGTAACAATCTGTAAATACATAATATTTATGATTTTGGATTTATTGGTAAGTTTTGATTATATTGATGTCAAATTGACGATAAGGTAAAACCTTTAGATATGATTGATTTAAAAAAGAGAATTAAAAAATTCAGAAGGCAGGAGGCAGAAGGCATTCGGCGTGATGGGACTCACGCTTAAAAGCATGAGATGATCCACACGCTGCGCGTGAATGAAATAAGGACATAAATATTTTAAGTCCCTCCGGGACGACCTTGCGGTACGCGCTTCGCGTCTCAAAATATTGTTTCTTTTTTTACTGAGGCTTAAGATAGGAACGCGCATTTTTTATTTATACTTCTCACCCTCTGCCATCTGCCCTCTGCCCTCTGCCTTTTTTGTAATATACTCACATTTTTGAAAGGATGGTAATTAATTGAATAATGTCAAATTATTTACAAGCTATATTTAAAGAAATAGCCCAAACTCGTGACGAGCAAGAGTTGAGGGAAGGGGTAATAGTAAAACTTGGGGATTATTTTCAAGCCAAACGTCGGGGATTATTCTTTTTTGAAAGTCTTGCTAATAAAAAGATTCCAGCAGTTTTTCAATTAGCGCTATCTGTAGAACACAATCCTGTTTTGCGTTATGTGATAGAAAATCATGCTCCGGTACATGAAGAAGTGGTGTTAGAAACGGGAAAATGGAATATGATTTGTCCTCGTTTCGACCACGGACATGTAATGGCTGGACCAATAATTGCTGATGGAAAGTTAATTGGTGGGATTGGTTTTACTCGTACTAGAAAATCATCTGCTTTTAGTAGTAAGGATTTAGTTGATTTAAGTGCTGTTTGTTTGCATTTATCAACTTGGCTAATAAGAATTAAATCTCAAAATAGAGAATTATATTTAGATATTGATTCAAGTATTAATCGTTTAACACCTAGAGAAAATCAAATTGCACAATTAGTAGCAAAAGGATTCACAAATGCTCAAATTGGTAAAAAATTGTGGATTCAAGAAAATTCTGTTAAACAAGCTTTGAAAAGAATGTTTCGTAAACTCAAAGTTTCTTCTCGTGCGGAAATGGTAGCCAAAGTTTTGACAGTGAACAGTGAACAGTGAACAGTTGTTCACCCGGAGGGTGTGGATCATCAGTGAGGAGTTACCCATTACCTATTGGAATCCAAACCTGAATCCGAGTTCCTTTATCCAAAGTGCTTTTAATTTGAAGTTCTCCACCTAAAATTTGTATTCTTTCCTGCATTCCTCGCAATCCAAAACCTGTGTGATGGGCGTTAACTTCAAAACCTTGACCATCATCTATTATTTCTAAAATAATTCCTTGGTTATTTTGATAGCCTTTTATTGTTACAACTTTTGCAAAACCATGTTTTTGAATATTCGTAATTGCTTCTTGAACAATACAGTATAGTTGATGGCTAGTTTGAATTGGTAGTTGGGGTAATTCTGAATTTAAATGAATTACAAATGACTGATTTTGTACAACTTGTCCTACTAAAGTAGCTAAAGCCTGATTAAGGTTAAAATTTGTTTGACGTATTGACTGTACGGAATTTCTGACTGTTGTTAAACATTTGCTAGATAAGTCTTTAGCAATATTCAAAGAATCAATTGCTTTATTGGGATTTTTATTATAAAACCTTTGAGCAAGTTCTAACTGTATATCTAATGTTGTTAGAGAATGACCTAAAGAATCATGAATTTCCCGAGCTATGCGACTCCTTTCTAAACTTGACGCTAAAGTTTCTATTTGTTGGGTTAAGGCTTCTGATTTTTCACGACTTTTCTGTTCTGCTACAACAACAAAGCTAAATAAAATTACAAATATACTTGCTGTAATATAGCTTCCTATATCATTAATAACTACTCTACGAATTATTAAGCTAGTATTTTCTAATTCTGCAACTAATTGATTTATATTAGCGCGGTTAAATTCTAATATTGTAGGTATACTAAAAACAACAAAAGAATTCCAGGCTATTCCTGATAAAATTGTAATCAGAATTACTTCTTTGCGCTTAAACAAGAAACAGCTTTTAGCAAGTATTAGATAGAGGGTTATATCAACACTAATGCCAACTGCTCTTGGAATTATTATTGCTAAAATTTCTAAATAAATATAAGCTCTTCTCTGCCAAATAGGACGATTAATAGGAAATATAAAACTTAAAGCTGTTAAAACAATTAATTGAGCAAATGTCGCATAAGTAGGTATTGGTAAATAAGAATAACTAATTTTACTGCGATTTAATAAAAAAAGTAATAAATACACAATTAAAATCAACCATTCCACATAACGAATGGTACGACGAATAGATAAAGAAGCAGTTTGATTAAAGCGCATAAAATTACAATAATTGCAAGTCCTAAGTAATTGACCTTATAAATATCATGGATTACAAGATAAATTGGCAACATGACTATAGTCATACATCTCCATGACTATAGTTAATTTTTAAAGCATTTTTTTTAGTTTAATCTATTAATGACTGTTTTTATATCAAAAAAAGTCAGGGTTATTAACCTATACGAACAACGGAAAACAGGGAACAAATAAGAAGTAAAAAAATCTGTATTCCTGTAGTAGAACTATTTATTTTGGTAAAGAAATCAATGAAAAAAGTATCTGCTTTCAGTATTGGTATTACAACCGCTAGTATTCTTGGTTTCGTAAATCTGACCATAGTTCAAGCTCAAACTCTCGATACAAAAAATACACTACAACAGCAATCGCGAACAGAAGTTTTAGTTGCAGAAGTTTCCATTGATGGTGTAGAAGGAAAATTAGAAGAAATTGTTGCTAATACAATTAAAACTCAAACAGGAAAAACCATTACTCGCGCTCAATTGCAGCAAGATATTAATGCCATATTCGCTACCGGTTATTTTGCCAATGTAAGAGCCGTTCCCGAAGAAACTTCTGGGGGAGTTAAAATGAAATTTATCGTCCAACCGAATCGCATATTACTAGGAGTAAATATAGAAGGTAATCAAGTATTACCTCAAGAAGTTGTAAATCAAAGTTTTAAAGAACAATACGGTAAAATTCTGAATTTAAAAAAATTTCAAGCAGGAATTAAAAAAATAAATCAATGGTATAAAGATAACGGTTATGTTTTGGCGCAGGTAATAGATACCCCCAAAGTTAACCCCGATGGAACTGTTTCTTTATAAGTAGCAGAAGGAGTTATAGCTGATAGCGTCACAGGTAATCCTGCTGGGGCACGCAACAAACCCGGCAATGGCTTTGGTTACGGTTTGGGGTTCGCCTTAAATCACCCTTGGGACCAATTCGTTTAGACTACGGTTACAACAACGATGGAGAAAGTCGGGTTCAATTTGGTATCGGAGAAAGGTTTTAATATTTGGGAATGGGGAATTGAGAATTGGGCATAGGGCATAGGGCATGGGGGATTGGTAATTGGTAATTGGGAGAGGAGGTAGAGAAAGGCATAAAAAACTCCTAACTTCTAACTCCTAACTCCTAACTCTTAAATCCTAATCCTTAGGAAGATCCAAAAAATAAATTGTCCCACCGTTTTACAAAAATTCCGGATAAAACCTAGAGGTGTAGCGGTGTCGCTCCTCACGGTGAACAGCGACGGTGGGACAATTTATTACTTGCAAGTCCCTTAATCTAAAATCCAAAATCTCACAATGGCGTTTTGTTTTTTGTAGACAAATCGCTTTTTAGTTATTAAGGGAAGATTATGGGTTAAGATTGGTCGGTGAGATATATTTGTCAAAAATTAACCAATAAGATTGTAGGATAAGGTTTCTACTAATTTATGTATTTAAAAAAAGGAAATTCGAGAAATCATTATTATTTACATTTTATTTATTGGGTCAAAATATATGTTAGAAAAATTGTTTCCTTTAGATTCTCAAGTAATTGAACCACTAGAAGAAGATTTTTATCACCATCCGGGAGCAATACCAGGAACCCTTAATGAAGATAAAGATGCCCCACCAACGAGAGTTTCATTAATTGATTATAACCACAACAAAGTTATCCCCAAAAAAATTACTTATCCAGAAAATTGTGCAAAATATCTAGATACTGAATCGGTATCTTGGGTAGACGTGCAAGGCTTAGGCAATACCGATATGTTGCAACAAATTGGTAAAGTTTTTGAACTGCATCCTCTAGTTTTGGAAGATGTAGTCAATGTTCCAGAACGTCCGAAAATAGAAGAATATGAAAACCAGTTGGTGATTATTTCTCGAATGGTGATGCCAACACAACAAGCAGATGGTTTTCATAGCGAACAGGTAAGTTTTGTTTTGGGAAAAAATTATTTACTTACCGTACAAGAAGAACCTAACCTTGATTGCTTCGATCCGGTACGCTTGAGAATTCGCAACAATAAAGGTATTATCCGCAAGCAGGGGGCTGACTATTTAGCTTACGCCCTTTTAGATGCAATCATCGATGGGTTTTTTCCCGTACTCGAAGATTATGGCGAACGCATTGAAGATTTAGAGGAGGAAGTAATAGTAAATCCGACTCGAAAAACACTGCAAAAAATTTATAGAATTAGGCGAGAATTGTTACAATTACGTCGCGCTATATGGCCTCAGCGTAGCGCCATAAATGCTTTGATTAGAGATAGTAACAAATTGATTGGCGAGGAAGTGAGAATTTACTTAAGAGATTGTTACGACCATGCAGTACAAGTGATGGATATGGTAGAAACTTATCGAGAACTTGCATCGGGGCTGATGGACGTGTATCTTTCTGCGGTAAGCAACAGAATGAATGAAATCATGAAGTTGCTCACGGTGTTTTCGTGGATTTTCCTGCCTTTAACTTTCATTGCTGGGTTGTACGGAATGAATTTCGAGTATATGCCCGGTTTAAAAGCTGAATGGGGCTTCCCATTATGTGTGGCAATAATGATCGCGATCGCAGTTGGTTTATTAGTGTTTTTCCGACAAAGTGGTTGGCTTGAAAGTCCTGCAACTCTTAAAGATGTTCGAGGTGAACGAAAATTTTAGGGGGATTACATTAAACGCTTATGCAACAAGAGACGAATCCTAGTTTAATAGTATTGACACTTTATATCATCGGTGTCAGTTATATTTTCAACTTAATGGTCGAATCAATTGAAGACCAAATTAAGTACATCTTTGATAAAGCTGCTGTTGACAAACAGTTAAAAGAACAAAAACTCGATGATAAAATCTCTATAGCTTTTAAGCTTAAGCCTGCTTATGATATTGACGGCTTAAAAGATTTATTACTTATTCTTTCTAATCAGTCAAAGAATCTTGCTGTATATGTTGACTGGGACAACTGTTCTTTCGCAGTAAAACATAAAGGGCAATCGCGTCGAGTCATTCGTAAATCTCCAGATGTTTCCCGCGATTTAGGCGTACCTCAAAGCCCCAGCTTAGTAGCTCCCGCCCAAAAACTGATAGAAACCCTTACAGCTGAAGATGTGTTTGCAAAAGACCAAGAAACGGGAATATATCAAGCCAAAAAATCTTTAGTTAATATAAGCGGACTCAAAGGCAGTCCGGTAAGAGCGCAAAGAAAGTTATACAAAAAATTTGTTAGCCGAAGAGAGCAATTAGAATGTTCTCTACAATTAGTGCTGCGATTTTCAGAAGTTCGCGTCGGCTTAGCTCCAGGTCAAAATGTTCCTCCAATGTGCATCATTACCTGCCCTTTTATAATTAGAAAACTGCCTTGGACTTACGCTCTTCCTTGGAATAAAAAGAGAAAAAGATAACAACAAGTCTTCGTCTAAACTAAAATATTATGAGAGAGTTGGCGAGGCGGTTGCAGATTAGTTTTTCAACTAGTTTGAGGAAAGTCCGGGCTTCCGAAAGACCAGACTTGCTGGGTAACGCCCAGTGCGTGCGAGCGTGAGGATAGTGCCACAGAAAAATACCGCCTTTTCAGTTATCAGTTAATAGTTGATAACTGTTCGCTGATAACTGTAGCCTGTAAGGGCATGGTGTTAGCCATAAAAGGTAAGGGTGCAAAGGTGAGGTAAGAGCTCACCAGCAGCATCGAGAGGTGCTGGCTCGGTAAACCCCGGTTGGAAGCAAGGTGAGAGGAACTATGGTTGGTCTTTTACCGGTTCCGCTTTATGAGAGCCGCTTGAGGCGCTTGGTAACAAGCGTCCCAGATAGATAATCGCCCTTTAAATGTAGAAATCTTCTATATTTTTAGAACAGAACCCGGCTTATGTCTGACTCTCTTCCCCATTTTGGGAGTTAGGAGTTATGAGGCGGGGAGTTATGAGTTATTAATATTATCAATACCCTATGCCCTATGTCCTATGCCCAATTACCAGTTACCAATTCCCAATTACCAATTGAATAATGTCTGTTATTTATCCACGTCGCCAGCGGCAACTTGAGAGTTTGATAAAAAAGCTAGGTTTACCGGTAAAATCACCAGTGAATTGGGAATTACTGGACTTAGCGCTGACTCATCCATCTATTTCTGAGTCGGCTAATTACGAACAACTTGAGTTTGTTGGGGATGCGGTGGTACGTTTGGTAGCTGCTCTTGTTCTATGGGAAGATTTTCATGATGCCCGTGTTGGTGATTTTGCCGCAATTCGTTCCGTATTAGTTAGCGATCGCATTCTTGCTAAATTAGCTAGTTCTTACGGTTTGGAACTACATTTATTGGTTGCTGGTAGTGCTTATGGCGATCGAGCGGGGCAAGAATCTAGATTGGCGGATGCTTTTGAAGCAGTTTTGGGAGCGCTTTATCTAAGTACTAATAATTTAGAGTTGATTCGGGTTTGGTTAGATCCCCACTTTAAACAACTCGCTACAGAAATCAACTCAGATCCGGCAAGACAAAATTATAAAGCTGCTCTACAAGAATGGACTCAAGGAGAATATAAAACTTTGCCCGAATATCGCGTGACTCAGCTTACTTCTCCTGGGCATAATCAAGAACGCTTCATTGCTGAAGTTTGGCTGCACGATAAAAAATTAGGCGAAGGTAAAGGACGTTCTATTAAGGCTGCCGAGCAGGCTGCCGCAAAAATAGCTTTTATGGCAATTCAACCTCAGTAATAATACTGTACTCAACTTGGTAATTTATAAGCTATTGATTATAAAGTTGTTATATATAGCCGTTTTCAATTCAGTGCAATTCGCTATATTCTTACATTCAACAACTACTCCTATCCCGCACAAGAGCGATTACCGAAAATCGGCTTTGTTGGGTTTCGTTCCTCAACCCAAGACTTTGTACTGGACTCAAGGGAAATTAGCTATATTTAAATTTCAAGCGTTACTGAATATGAGTATAAATTTAAACTTTGAAACTATTTTTAAGTTCAACATAATAACTAATAACTAACAACTAATAACTAACAACTAACAACTAACAACTAACAACTAACAACTAATAACTAAATATGACTAATTCAATAAAAGTTGCCGTAGTCGGAGTTGGACGCTGGGGAGTCCATTTGTTGCGAAATTTTTTAGCGCATCCCCAAGTTGAGATTGTTGCAGTAGTTGACCCAAATTCCCAATGTTTGGAGAAGGTAGAACGAGAATACAACTTAGACAAAAATGTTTTATTAACTACCGAATACCAAAAGCTTCAACAGCTAAATGAATTAAATGCAGTTGTAATTGCTACTCCCGCCGTGACGCATTATTCCTTAATTGTCGATGCTTTGAACTGGGGATGTCATGTTTTAGCAGAAAAACCTTTGACTATCAACCCTAAGGAATGCCGTCAATTATGCGAATTGGCAGAAAAACAGCAGCTGATTTTAAATGTAGATCATACCTATTTATTTCATCCAGCAGTAGAAAAAGGACAAGCCGTATTACAAGCTGGGGCTGTGGGAGATTTACGCTATGGTTACGCTACTCGGACTCATAATGGTCCTGTCCGTCAAGATGTTGACGCACTATGGGATTTAGCGATTCATGACATTGCGATTTTTAATAATTGGTTGGGTGAATCACCAATTCTAGCCCAAGCCACAGGAAAGGTATGGCTGCAACCAGAAGCTCCCTTGCATGATTTAGTCTGGGTAAACTTAACATATCCATCAGGCTTCCAAGCATTTATTCATTTGTGTTGGCTAAATCCAGACAAACAAAGACGTTTGGGAGTTGTGGGTAGTCGCGGAAGTTTAATTTTTGATGAAATGTTATCTGACACCCCGTTAACTTTGATGGAGGGTGAGTTTGAGCGTCAGGAAAATCGTTTTATTCCTGTAAATCAACAGCGAAAAGTTATAGAAATCGAAAAAGGGGAACCACTACAAAAAGTCTGTAACGATTTTATTGAATGTGTAAAGCAAAATACTCGATCATCAATATCTAATGGTTGGGTAGGTACAGAGTTAGTAGAGGTTCTCACTGCTGTTACACAATCATTAGAAACTGGGGGTAAATCTGTTTCTGTTAACAGTAATCATAAGCAACAATAAGCAACAATGATATCTATAATGCTTACTATCTAAATAGATTTTTCTTGAATAGTAGCTGTTGGTACTTTACCATTCTCGTTTACAGAATCAATTTGATTAGAAACCGTAAATTTATTCTCACTATCTATTAAAGGTAAAGTTATTTTAACTGTGGTTCCTTGGTTAATTCCTGGACTTTCAAGAGTTATTGAACCTCCCATCAATTCAATTAGATTTCGTGAAATAGCTAATCCCAATCCCGTACCGTTATACTTTCGTGTGGTGCCACCATCCACCATCACGAAAGGACGAAATAGTTTTTGCTGCTGTTCTGTATCAATACCTATTCCTGTATCTTTAACAGCAACTGTTACCCAAGATGTACCGCTATGATGTTGAATTTCTGTAGTTATGGTAATACTTCCTGCTTCGGTAAATTTAGTCGCATTACCAATAACGTTTATTAAAACTTGTTTGAGTTTGGCTGTATCCGCATTAACCGGAATTTGTTCTTTCAACTCAGGAATATTTAATCGCAAACCCCTTTGTCGAATATTCAGCGATTGCAGTTTAATCACCTCGCTAATTACTGTACGCAAGTCAATTGGTTTAATTGCGACTGAAAGCTTACCTGCTTCTATCCTAGAAATATCAAGTAAATCGTTAATAATTCCTAATAAATGAATAGCAGTTTCATCCGCACGTTTCAGAAATTCTTTTTCTTCTTCTCTATCGTCACATAAATCATCCCGAACCAATCGTATGGAATTAATAATTACATTTAAGGGGTTTCTCAGTTCGTGAGAAGTTGTAGCCAAAAAATGAGTTTTACTTTGATTGGCTGTTTTCGCGTCTTTCCAAGCACTTTCCAACTCTTCAGCCCATGCTTTGAGTCTTTCAACCATTTGATCTAATGCTTGGGCTAATTGATTGAATTCCCGAATATTAAAATCGTGTGGAACTACGGAAGAAGTATCGCCAGAATGAAGGTTCAAAGCATAATCGCGCAGTTGTTCCACAGGGCGCGCTAAATAACGAGCCACATACAACGATGCTAATAAAGTCGCACCAATTAAACCAATTGTTAAAACAAATAAAAGAACTTTTATCTCCCTTAAACTGTACAAAGCTTTATCCACACTAGTAACAGCTAAAATCACCCATTTTTTATCTCCATTATCAACTGGGATGTTAATAGCTGTATATCCAGCAAGTAACTGTTTACCTTGTTTTTCAAAAAACAAATCTGAAGATTCTGTACGCCCAGAGATAGCATTTTTTACAATCGTTTGTAATTTTTTTGCATCTGCATGTTCGCTAATATTTGTACCTACTCTTTGAAAAATAGGGTGTGCTAAAATTAGCCCATTATCAGCAATGACTACCGTAGAACCTGTTAAAAATCCTCGATTATTTCTAATTTTATCGTGCAATAATTGCGACTGCATACTTAAGGTATAACGCAATTGTCCTGAAGGGTTATACACGGGAGAAGAGAAGTTTAGCTCCAGCTTTGAAGGTTGTTTTTCTAAATCATTTGCCTTCGATTTTGAAGATAAAATAGGTTCGATTTGTACTTTATTTTGAGAAAGCGAAAAATTATTAGAATTATTTAGTTTACTACAGTTTCCAACAACAATTTTGCCACTGTCAGGATTAGTTAATTGAATACATTTTATTTGTCTGGGCAATTCTTTAGCTAACTGAGTAACGAATTCTTCTACTAATTGAGGATTGCCAGCTTGCAGAACTGTAGCTTGAGAAGCAAAAAATAAATTACTTTTAAGTACATCAATAGTATCGACAAGACTTTCTCCTTTGAGAGTAGCACTTTCGGTTAAGTTCTGACTGGCAACTTCTATTAAACTAGAACGTGCTTTTTTATAGCCGACAAACTCACCTATCAATAAGACTGGTACTGATAGTAGCAATATCTTCGATATTAAAATTCGGCGAAATGATGATTGACGAAAATTCACCATTGGCATTCTCTGATAAGCATCTGCTGTTCAAACGTTAAAAATAAAGGTGATTTAACAAGCGATAATATACTTATATTATTAAGTTCATTATTCCTAATAATCAAGTTATTAAATTGTTGTTAAATAAAAAGAGGTGTTAGATACAAAATTTTACAGTAAAGCATAAAGATTCTAAGATTTTAATTGATAATTGGCAGTTGTTTGTTACAGTTTTGTAACCTTCACATATTAGATAAATCGCGAACCTCATGTGATAGAGTCCCTGGCGAAGGAAAGTCTAGTATTGTTTTGTTGGCGCTTCTAGTTTTAAGTATTGCTTACTTGAATATTTCTGACTATTACACCAATAGAATCAAACTAGCAAAAACACCTTGTAAGCGGGAGGCTTTCTCGCAGAGAAATAAATTTAAAGCAATAATGACAAAAGCCTTAACTGAGATATTTACGCAGTCGTCTAAACATGACTTTGGGTTTGGGGCTAATATTTATTACTCCCGTTCCGCTCTAAGATTTCCTATAGAAATTTCTCCCTCACTCCCTCCCTCCCTCACTCCCTCCCTCGGAGCAATAGGTAATCTTTCACCGGGAAAGGAGTAATCCAAGGCGGTTATTGACACTGCCTCAAGATGTAAGATGTTTTCAACCTTAGAGGATGTTTGTGAAGTCATAAATACAACCACAAATTTTTAGATCCCCCTAAATCCCCCTTATAAAAGGGGGGAAGGGGGGATGAACCGATAATGCCGGTTAAAAACGATACTTTTCAAACAACCTCTTAGAGCGCGGGCTTTAACGCCGGTGTATGAATCTAACTATATTGAACCGAATAAACTTTCAGCTAAAGTTAAACAATTTATTAATGTGAGTGTGCCTTGTGCAGATAAAAGTAATATGACCTACATTTATAATATTTATGACACAACAACTTCCTCCTCGAAGCACAGTAGTTTTGGCAATGAGTGCAGATGGGAAAATAGCAGATGTTACCCAAGCTCCAAGCAGAATCAATTCAATTGCCGACAAAGTACACCTCGAAAAACAAATTGCTAGGAGTGATGCTGTTTTATTCGGCGCTGAGACTTTACCTGCTTATGGTACAACTTTTACTGTATCGCATCCAGAGCTATTGCAACATCGATTAGTTAATGGTAAACCATCGCAACCTGTTCATATCGTTATTTCTAGTTTCGGCAAATTCAATCGGGATTTACGCTTATTTAAACAGCCAGCTTAACCCTGGTTAATTTCAACAGAAGTCCCTCCACGTCTAGAATTGATGGAATTTCGCTCCGAAAACCAAAAAGTATTTCTTTATTATTGCCTGCAACAATTCCCAGATTAGACTACGCTAAATAAAGCTTTTGCCGCTCGTTTTGTGACTTTGACGAAAATGGTGGAAAAAATTAAGTCAAGTTATTCTCTTGCTTGGATAGATAAAGTTGCTGAAGTACCCAAAAGTTCTTGGAATGCTTTGGCACTTCAACTTCAGACTCCTTTTTTTGAGTGGGATTGGTTGAACAATCTCGAAGCTTCTCGAAGCGCTACTGCACAAAGTGGTTGGTTACCGAATCACTTAACATTATGGCGAGATAGAACATTGATTGCGATTGCTCCTCTTTATTTAAAAGGGCATAGTTATGGAGAATTTGTCTTCGACCATCAATGGGCAGAGTTAGCTTATCGTATTGGTGTGGAGTATTACCCCAAACTGCTGGGGATGTCGCCTTTTACGCCAGCAGAAGGTTATCGATTTTTGATTGCTCCAGGAGAAGACGAAGATGAAATAACTTCTTTAATGGTGCGCGAAATAGATTCGTTTTGTAAAAAGCAGCGTATCAGCGGCTGCAATTTTTTATATGTAGATCCCGATTTTCGTCCGGTATTGGAGCGTCAAGGCTTTACAGCTTGGCTGCACCATAATTATGTGTGGCAAAATCATGATTTTACAACTTTTGATGATTATTTAGGTGCATTCAACGCCAATCAACGTCGCAACATTAAACGCGAACGAAAAGCTGTTAAAAAAGCTGGTTTGGAATTTAAAGCACTTTCGGGCGATGATATCCCCAGACATTTATTTCCTTTAATGTACGATTTTTATGCCGACACCTGCGATAAATTTGGTTGGTGGGGTAGTAAATATCTCACCAAACAGTTTTTTGAATCGCTATACGAAAACTATCGTCATCGAGTCGCATTTTTCGCTGCTTACGACGAACAAAATGACAGCCAACCTGTAGGAATGTCATTTTGTTTATACAAGGAGGATAAAATGTATGGGCGTTATTGGGGTAGTTTCCAGCAAATAGATTGTCTTCATTTTGATGCTTGCTATTATTCACCCATTGAATGGGCAATTCAAAATAATATTCAAGTTTTCGATCCCGGTGCTGGTGGAAGACATAAAAAACGTCGCGGCTTCCCAGCTACTCCCAACTACAGCTTACATCGCTTCTACAATAATCGTTTGGGACAAATACTACATCGCTACATCAGCGAAGTTAACGAACTCGAACAAAAGGAAATTGAAGCAATTAATGAGGAGATTCCTTTTGTAGTTAAGAGTTAGTTGTTAGTTGTTAGTTGTTAGTTGTTAGTTGTTAGTTGTTAGTTGTTAGTGGTTAGTTGTTAGTTGTTAGTTGTTAGGAGTTAGGAGTTAGGAGTTATGAATAAATATAATAACAGGACTTACGCAATTGTCACAATACTCTGGTTGGTGCGTGACACGAAAACCTCATTATTTCGTTTAATATCAAGCAAAGTGTCACAGCACCCTACGAGGAAAATGTGCCGGTTGCGTAAGTCCTAAATAACTGTTAACTGTTCACTGTTAACTGTTCACTGTTAACTGTTCACTGTTCACTGTTCACTGTTCACTGTTCACTGAAAAGAATTACACTAATTCTAACCATGTGAAAACCCTTAAAAGAATTTGAGTTTTTAAGTAATTATGAATATAGCTGAAAATTTGAAAGCAATAGATGACAAACTTTCTCAACGACACATTGATTTAGATCCTGCCGGATACTTTATTATTTACATCGGGCGGGAAGAAGGACTTATTTTTGCCAAACATTTTACTAACATTATCGATGAGCGGGGTTTAGCCGTCGATCCGGAAACAGGAAAGGTTATTCCAGCCAAAGGACAAGTAGAGCGAACCCATACAACTGTATATTCTGGCAGAACAGCAAAAGAATTATCTGTAAAAATAATTGAAGAAACTCAGCCCTGCCCGATAACCATGTTTGATCATGCTAATTATCTAGGTAGAGAATTTGTCAGAGCCGAGATTGCTTTAACGACAGGGCAAGAGTACGTGCAGGATTAGAAATTAGGAGTTGGGCATTGGGAATTGGGCATTGGGAATCGGGGAGATGAAGGGATAAACGAATAACTTTCTCCCCCCATCACTCCATTACTCCATCATTCTTATAACTCTCAACTCCTGACTCCATGCCCCATGCCCCATGCCCCATGCCCTATTCCCTATTCCCTATCCTTCAGATGATGGCTGGAAAACTAAATAGATATAGTATGTTGCCATGGGGATGACGGTAGCAGCAATCAATAATCCTACTACCCAAACCGTTGCACTTCCTCGATCTGTGTCTTCGGCTTTGGTAAATGTTCCTTCTACGTTTATTTCGTTGTTAACTTCTGGGGGACCGGGATCTGGCTCACCAGAAAGTACAGCAACAAGACGCTCTTTGGCATCTAAAATGGCTTGATTATATTTATTGCCGTTTCGTAAAGGTACTTGAACTGTTTCCGATGCGACACTTTCGGCAATATCATCTGGCATTATAGATTTGACTTTATCCCCCGTAATAATGGCAGTACCATTAGTTACGGAGTCAATCATTAATAAAGTTTGATTTGCTTGTGCTTCTTCGGAAGGAAACCATTTTTCAAATAAGGCTTTAGTAAAACTTTCCGGAGTTTCTCCGTAGTCTAAACGACGAATAGTAACTATTCGGACTTCGTTACCGGTTTGTTTTGCCAATTCATCGAAGGCACTACTAATTTTGCCTTCATTAAAACGGCTGATTAAATCTGCTTCATCCACAATCCAAGTGTCTGAAGTCAGGTTTGGAATATTATACACACCCGTAGCTAAAGCGGGTATGGAAAAGACTGAAGAAACGAATATCATCATCGCTAGCGATAAAATCAGCTTAGCGATATACTTTTTGCAACCCAAGAAGTGGTTGAGGAGCTGTTTCATAGCAGAAAACCACTATACGACTTATACGACTTTTCACCAAAAATACTACATAAGTATGTTCAAAGTCTCGTTTTTGGCAGGTTTTTATTTTGAAAAATCCCGATTAATATTGATATCTATCGTATAAATCGGTTAAAACGTATTGACTCCAGTTTTCATTTATATCGAAGAATGAATTACCTGATTGCAGTTTATTCCAACAGAATGGAAGCAGAAGCAGCTCGCAATGCTCTAGAAAAAGAGAATTTTCCCAGGGAAAAAATTACTATTTTAGGTGAAGGTTATAAAAATACTGACGAATACGGACTAATTGCATCTAAAGATCCAGATAAAAATAATTTACAAGCTCGCCTTAACTACTGGTTGATAATTATTGGATTTGCTGCGGGTTGTATTTTGACTTTATTCACAAATATTCAATTTACAAATATCCAATTTACAAATATCAAAATAATTCCCACCGATTACATTTCCAATATGATTATTGGAGGCTTATTCGGAGGCATTTGTGGTTTACTATGTACTTTGATTTTTCGTGATTCCCTTGAACTTACACCTGAAAATGAAGATGCTTGGCTGTATCGCGATAGGTTAAATGATGGAAAGTTCTTAATTATCTTTCGAGACACTGAAGAATCGGTGAAAAAAGCAACTGAGGTAATCCATTATTTTGATATGAAATAAGATTAGAAGAGGGGTTGGTAGTTAAACTTTTATCTATACAAATAATCTAAATCTGGCTAAAATATTTTCCATGGTTTGCGGCAAAATTTTATTTAATTCTCTATTGTCTTTAAACTGCATTATTTGAGTGGCTGTCAAATCAAAGGGAAATTCCCCGGCATAATCTTGACGCTGCATTTGTGCAATTAGAATTTGTTCGGAGCGCTTGCTTTGAATTGCATAACCAAGTTCAATACATGTATTTGCACTAGGAACAAGCAAAGGTTTTTCCTTGTCAGTGTCTAAGCTGGTAATAGGTGTCGCATCCGCAATAAATAACAAGCTTCTACGAATTTTTCGCATCATACTACTTCCCAATCGCATCGGTGCATCTTTTGGACGAATCGACTCAATTAATTTTAAAGGAAGTCGCGATCGCAAATTCAATTGATCCAAACTATCAAGCAATCCCTCGCGTAAAGCATCACTGGCTTCGGGATATTCATTTTGATAGCTTAAAAAAATAGTCGGCTCTAACTGGGATAATAAAGCTTGCTTAGTAAAATAAATTTCATGACTAATCAAATCGATGTTAGCAACACAATAACCACCACTACCCTCGATATAAAATTCTATATTGTCCCCTTCCAGATAACGTCTAAACCAAATCGATTGTTTGACTTCTTCGCTGTCTTCTAAAAAATCTGCTCTCAAAGCCGACTTTAATAGACTTTTTTTACTAATACGAATGTCTGGCTGACGTTTTTCCAGCTCTGGAATCGGCTCATATTTTTCGATATACCAAGCTCTCAGAGCAATAATCGACATAACTAAAAGCTATTTCTTTAAATGTAACTAATTATTTCAAATATTTAACTTCGTACAAGCTTACACCCAAGTGTAACCCTTCAAACAATATCCACATAAATATCACCTAAATGTAATATATTTGTGGGCACCTCCCCGATTGCGATTGGTTAAACTTTCATTAACCAATCACTCCAAGACAATTGCAGCAACTGTAAAATATTTATATCTCCTCACAATCCACCTTTATTCTCATGTAACTCTATAGTGCAATTGTACTATAAAAGCCCAAAATTAACTACTAAAAAATGTTAACTGCTAAGCGCTAGTTGATATACCACACCCTTCAGGTAAACAAGCGCTAACTGTTAACTGTTAACTGTTAACTGATAACTGATAACTGATAACTGATTATTCTTCCGCTTCTAAAATTTCCTTAGCTTTTAAGATATCCTGCTTGTGTTCTTCAGTTACGGTAGGATACTTTAATTTGAGTTCTTTCAATTTAGAGCAGATGATATCAGCGACTGCCATGCGGGTAAACCATTTGCGATCGGCTGGGATAATATACCAAGGTGCCCATTCAGTACTAGTGTGACGAAAAGCATCTTCGTAGACATTCATATAGTTGTCCCAAAAGCTACGCTCCTTGACATCGCTTGCGGAAAACTTCCAGTTTTTCTCGGGTAATTCGATGCGTCTCATAAAGCGTCTTTTCTGTTCTTCTTTTGACACGTTAAGAAAGAATTTGAGAACAATAATTCCGTTATTAACTAAATATTGTTCAAAATTATTTATCTCTTTAAAACGCTGCTTCCATACATTATTTGCTTTTACAGATTCTGGTAATTGTTGTTTTTCTAACAACTCAGGATGTACGCGCGCTACGAGAACTTCTTCATAATAAGAGCGGTTAAAAATACCGATTCTTCCTCTTTCTGGTAAAGCTTTAAAATTTCGCCATAAATAATCATGATCTAATTCTTCTGAGGAAGGTTGTTTAAAACTAAATACCTGACAACCTTGAGGATTTACACCAGACATAACGTGCTTAATCGTACTATCTTTGCCAGCAGCATCCATTGCTTGAAAAATAACTAAAAGCGCGTAAGTATTTTGAGCGTAAAGAATGTCCTGGTATTTTGCTAATCGTTCAATATCTCTTTCCAGCTTTAATTTGGCATCTTCTTTTTCTTTATAATTAGCTGTGAAGGCTGTATTGTAATCTTTCTTTAAAGAAATTTTTGAACCGGGTTGAACAATAAAAGCATCGTGATTCATAATCTACAAGTTTTCGCTTTATGCTGATAGGGCACCAACTGATGAATTGGCTTATAAGCTTCTAGATTAATGAGTAATATTCTCTAATCAGCGATGAGGTAAAATAAATAAACAAAACTTTGCAGATAATTATTGTTTGCAGCAAGATTTATTATAAAAATATGATTATTGTTAACAAGTAATTACTAGTAGGTAATTGGTATTAATTAACTCCTAACTCGGAACACTGATTAAATGGATTACGCTGATTTCACGGAAATTGTTTATTAATTCTTAACCCCTAACTCCTAGCCCCTAACTACTCACTTTTAACTCCTAACCTTGATTCACCATTCATCATAATCATCATTATAATCATCATCGTATTTTGGTTTGTTAATAGGGCGCATTGCTTCTCTGCCTAAAAGAAACATTCCGGCAACACCCAAACAAAGAAACCAAATATACTCGCTCCAATATTTTCCAATTTGTTGAGTGGGACTCATTTCTGGATGTAGGGTAGTTAAAAAAAGCGCCAAAATCAGAATCATTAACGAACTAAATCCGACAAAGCTTAAAGCAATGCGAATCCGAAAAGGACGCAATTCCCAATCGTTAATTTTACTTAAGTCTATTTCTGCTAATTCTTCTAAGGAATCATCGGCAATATCGGAAGCTTCTTGTAAGTTTTCACTTAACTTCAGCGGTAAAATTGGTACTAATGCTGCAACAGTTGGACGACGCACCAAAGCTTCGGTGTCTCGCAATATTTCTAAAGGTTTGCGAGGAGAAGGTTCGGCAAATTCTATTTCTTCTGTATTATTTTCAACCGGGACTTCACGCTCAAAATCCATATTTTAGCCTCGTTGAAAAATTATCTCCTTTCTAATTCTATTTTTAGCTTATTTTCTTTAAATTTGTGGTGATGAATGTAATACAGGATAAAAAGGTTAAAGGTTTCAGAGGATGTAAGGATGCGTCATAAATCAAACAACAAACTTTTAGATCCCCCTAAATCCCCCTTAAAAAAGGGGACTTTCAACCCCCCTTTTTAAGGGGGGAAGGGGGGATAATACGAGATAATTAATAAAAACTATAGGTTTCAAACATCCTCTCAGGTTATAAGATATTTATAAATAATTTTTGTTTGCAAGACAGTATTTAAATTGATGGGGATAGATATAAATATAAATTCTATAAATGGTGTAGAGACGTTGTACTACAACGTCTCCGGATTTTGTTATTAAGTTGTTTTTTGTAAATCCTTAAGTTTTGCCATTACTTCTTGTGAATGAATGATTGGATTAACTTTCACGAAAGTTTCCCGCAAAATACCATCTGGGTCGATAATAAAGCTGTGACGGACTGAAATAAAACTCATCCAAGAGCCATAAGCTTTACTGACAGCACCAGTTGTATCGGCTAACAAAGGAAATTTTAAACCCTCAGAATCGCAAAATTCAGCGTGAGAATCAATATCGTCAGCACTGACACCAATTATTTCGGTATTTTGTTCTAAGTATTTTGGTAAATCTTCTTGGAAACGGCGGGCTTCTATAGTGCAACCAGGAGTAAAATCCTTGGGATAAAAGTAAAGTACTAACCACTTACCACGATAATCGGAAAGAGAAATTTCTCCATCTCCAGTATTGGTTGGTAAAGTAAATTCTGGTGCAGGCTCGTTAACAGGGGGAAGCTTACCACCCATTGCATTTGCAGCAGGGGTAAAATTCAACCATCCCAAAAATACAAAGACACTGGCAAAGAATATATTTAAAAAATTGCGGCGATTCATTTTGATGCAGAGTACGAATGACTACTTTAAATAAGTTTACAATTACTCGTACAGCAGATGCATTGGTATTTAATAGTTAATTAAGATAAACCTTCGTAGTAGCGCTTTTGTTCTGGTTCCCAGGCTCAGCCTGGAAACTAGAGTTTGGAGGCTCTGCCTCCGGGAAGTATATGTGTTCCCAGGCGGAGTCTGGAAGTTAGTCAGCCTTCTGCTTGGGTATGAGTTTCTACAGGTTCTATATACTGACTATCTAAGAGAAACGCCCCTTTTGCGAAGCGGATGCCCCAGTAGCCACCTGGACGATGGTCAAGAACAATACCTTCTTCTCCTAAGTGGATGATATCGGGAGGACGCAACATAGGCATAGGTTCGGCAGTTTTGATGTAAGGTGGTAGGGCTACGACGCGAACTTTACTACCAATAGCGAATTCTTCAGACATAGTAGGAAGTTGGAAATTAGGAATTAATTACAGAATAGTTTAAATCTACTGTTTGCTCTTGCTTCAAATCTTCAGGATTTCGGTAATCTAGTACGGGGGAAGTTATATAAACGGTTAGATTATTTTTGATTATGCTCTCAAATAGCTTATATCTTGTATACGTATTCCTGGCAGTGATTCTGGTTTTCGGTACGGCAATCGGCTTTTTACGTTTCTTGTTTGCGACAATTTATGCTAAGGGAAATTCTAAAGATAGAGTTTTGTTAGACTTGATGGAGCGAGCGGGTATTCCTAACTGGCGAATCTTACAGCAAAAATCGGGTGTAAGCACTACTGTTGTTTGGTTGTTGCGCGACGGACAAGGTGCCTCAGTGAAATTAACGGAATTAGAAGATGTGGCGAAGACTCTTTTATTACCGTTAGGAGTTTTTTTAAAGAAGTTGGATTTGATTGAGTAATTTTATTGGGTATGGGGGATGGGGCATTGGGCATGGGATAGATATTTGTAAGTTTTGAGTTTTAAATTTATTACTTAACTTATTTAGGACTTACGCAAAGCCCCCCTAAAAAAGGGGGGTTGGGGGGATCTTACAGTTTAGAATGCCTACTTTTTGGTTACGATTGCATAAGTCCTGTTACTATTAACTCCTAATTCCTAACTGCTTTCTTTTTTTATTTGCAATTACATAAAGAGGAAATACTAGCTGTTGTCAATCCCTTGTCCAAACTCAAAAATTATGTTGATTTCTTAAAACTGTAAGCGCTGTTTTTTAGAAAAGTGGTTGATTTTGCTCTCAAGTGGGCTTTGTTAAAAAGAAAAAGGCTTTGTCTTATCTACTAAACTTTTAAAGACGAATGGAATTTTTCCCCATTTATGGTAAGTTAAAAAATTATCTTAAGCAGTTCAATTTTTGGATATAACAACATCTGTATTAAAATCATTCATACCCTAAATATTAGCTTTTTCTGATGAAAATCTCATACAAATCCAAATCTTTAGAAAACTCTAAATCCTCTGACAGTGAGCGTCACTCGCTACACAATAATAAATTTGTCGCTCCGCCACTGGATGATAAGTTTTATGCCGAGAGTTATGAGTTACGCAAGGCAGCTTCGACGATGACAGTCGCTGCGATTGAGTGGTTCCAAAATAATTTAACGGCATTACTGGAAGGAAGTTATTCTCCCTCGCACAAAGAGGATATTTTGTCAGTACTCAGTATCGGCAGCGGCGAAGGTGATATTGATATCGAAATCATACAGAGTCTGCTGCCACAGATTAATTCAAGTGGGAAGAAGTTAAAATACGTGGCACTTGAACCCAATCCCATCCATCGCGATCGCTTTCTAGAAAGACTTGAGAAAGTAGGCTTCGATGAGAATGTAGAAGTATCCGTGAGCGAGGATTGTTTTGAACCCGGTAAGTTTGAAAGCGAAGAAAAATACGATTTGGTTCTGTTAACCCATGTTTTATACTACTTTGACGATCCATGCCAAGCAATTCAAAGCGCTCTGGCTCAAACTAAGGAAAACGGAAGGGTAGTTATTATTCACCAAACAGCTACAGGTATACCTCAAATCCAGCAGGAGCATATGCTTGCAGCAAAAGGTGATTTAAACGAGATGTTCACGACGGAGGACATTAAAAATTTACTTGATAGGAAATCGCATAACCACCAATACTACCATGTAGATGCTCGCTTGGATGTGACTGAATGTCTCCAAGGCTTAGAAAATGGTGTCAAAATTATGTCCTTTTGTATGGAATGCGATTTGCGCCAGCTTCAAGAATCAAAATTTGCCAAGATTTTACAAGCTTTTTGGAGATTGGCTGAGATTGAGGATAGTGGAAAAGCATATATAGAAGAACCTATTGGGGTTTTTGTGTTGCCAGCAATTGCCAATTCCACCATTCTAGAAAGGAGTGCAGAAGACAAGGATCCGGTGGATGATTATTGGCAGCTTGCAGGGGGTTTTGATTGGGAGAGTACATTCTTTTCAAAATATCAACAAGCCAAAGCTTCATCTCTAAGATTACTAGATGTAGCTTGTGGTACGGGGCGCTGGTTGCAGGCTTTTAACCACTACATCCAACTTGATGAAGGAATTAAGGAGATTACTTACGATTTCTTGGATCCTAGTGCAAGTTCAATTTCTCAAGCAAGTGAGAAAATCCATCCTCCCTTCAAACGAGGTACTCAGCATGTTAATACAATTCAAGGAGCCAAGCTAGAAAGTAATTCTTACGATCTATTATGGTCGATGCACGGCTTTTATAGAACCCATTTGGTATCTTTACATTCTCCGGTATAATAATTCAAAATGGTGATTACCAAATACACATTCAGTAATGCGATCGCCCTTTACTACAAGTTGTGGAAGGTGCTTCGCACCTTCCAC
>JBCBPQ010000102.1:0-22549 GCA_039820645.1 Cyanobacteria bacterium J06633_8
AGGTTGGGGAGCCACTCCGTTGCGGAGGTTTCCGAGCCACTGCGTTGCCGAGGAACACGACGGTTGTAGCAAGTGGCGTTCCGTTGTAGGAAGTGGCGTTTGAGGAACGAAACCCAACGTCTGGCATATTTTCCCCGTAGGGTGCTGTGACACTTAATTAAAATTTGAAAATAATAATGAGGGTTGTAGTGTCACGCACCAGCAGAGCTTTGTGAAACACAGCCTTAGCCCTGTTTAAGTAAATTGTTTAATGGGTGAATGCTTACTCCTAAATCGTTTCAATAACTGATGCTATGTAGCGTTCGTGCTAAGTATGTTTTTGTTCTGCTTCTGATGGTAAACCCAGTTTTTCGCGGAATTCTGGACTATATATTGCTTTCTGCCAATTTTTGGCTTGTTTAATTAGCACTGCGGTTATGTTTTGGGCTTCTCTACCTGATTCTTTATCCCAGAACATTGCACCATCGAGGTCGGCACCATCGAGTGTGGCACCATTGAGGTCAGCATTTATTAGTAAGGCACAAATGAGGTTGGCATTACTGAGGTCGGTAGCATTGAGTTTGGCATAGCTGAGGTTGGCATTATTAAGAATGGCGCTATTGAATTTGGCTTCTGTAAGGTTAGCTTCTGTAAGGTTAGCTTTTGTAAGGTTAGCACCACTGAGGTTTGCTTTGTAGAGGTAAGCTTTCTTTAAATTCGCTTTTATTAATTTGGTATCATCTAAATCTGATTTATCAAGCCTAGAAGCTTCAAGATTTGCAAAATGCAAAATTGCACCTGAAAGCTTGATTCCTTTTAAATATGCATCTGAAACAACAACACCATCTAAACTTACCCCATCTCGTACTAAATCTTCCAATGCTTGAATACGTCCACCACTTCCCCTTTGACTTTGCCCTGAATTAATTACTTGCCATGCTTCATAGTGCGACTTCTTTTGTTGTTCGGGAAGATTCAAAATAAAAGCAAGTAAACCAGCAACAATACCTATACCTTCAATATTGTCAATCAAGAATAGTATTTCGTAATTAAAAGATTTTAAGAACGGTATCTTATCTCCCTTTTTTTTAAGTTGACTTAAACCTAAAAATAATGTAAATACTACCGTAGCAATTACTAAAAACTTAAATATAAATAAACCAATCCTCCGATTAAAATTCAATGATTTCATTGTTAATTAATACACATTATTGTTACTTGCTCATTACTTCACTTTAATAAGGAGAAATATTGCAATCAAGTAAACTATAAACCTTTTTGTAGAACTGATTAGGTAAAAAAATAAAAATCAGAAGTGTAAGTACTGGCACAGTTCCCTCAGTATTAACCTGTGTTATGTCTATGTCAAAGTATCTTTTCCTTAAGGTGTGACAGATTACTGCAAATTCTTCTTCGTTTCTAGCAACTGCAATATAAGCATGAAAACAATATAGTACAAGCATTTAAGAGGGTATATTACAAATTTAGTACTTATGCGATTGTCACAAGACTCGGATGGTGCGTGACACCACAAGTATTGTTATTACGTTGAAAATTTGTTTAGATGTCACAGCACCCTACAAAAACATGCCAGTTGCTACCATTCTTTCCCTTTAATCAAAACTAATTTATAAAGTTCCGATGAAGAATCAATGATATTTATCTTTACATAAATTAATCAATTGAAATTTACACCGGGTTTGTAGTTAGATAAACAGTGACAATAACTATTTGTATGCTTTCCTTTTGAATGCATCTCGATTTTTATTCCTTAAAAGGAACATAAAGAAAGAGAGGAAAGACTTAGAAACAAATTTTGCTGTTTACCTGCGGTTTCACAACAATGAATATCCTCCGCAAACAACTACATTTCACACATCTACTGCGTAAATTAAGTTTTTTTATATTGCTGATATCTACAGCCCTAATAATGTTAGTTAGCAATAACTTTAGCGCCATATCTGCTCAAGTAAATACGCCGAAATCATTTAAATGGAGTAACGTTAATATTCAGGGTATGGGTTACGTTACGGGAATGGCGATCGCCCCCGTAAAACCCTACGATGTATATGTCCGCACGGATGTTGGTGGTGCTTATCGCTTCGACCGCAAAAATCAGAAATGGCTGCCGCTTATGGATATGTTTGATACAAACTTTTCTGGTGGTGGCATAGGTGTTGAGAGTATAGCTGTTGACCCACAAAAGCCTAGCCGGGTTTATGTTGCGGTCAGGCATGGAAGCTCGATTTTTACTGAGAACCAGAGAAAGAAGTATAAATATTCTGGTGAAGTAATGGTTTCTGATGATAGAGGAAATACTTGGAAACCAACGGGATTAGGTAAAAAAGATGTTTTTATGGGAGCTAACCAAGAATATCGTTCCGATACTGGGGAACGCTTGATGGTAGATCCAAATAAGAGTGATATAATTTACTTTGCTTCTCGCCGTGACGGACTCTGGAGAAAGAGCGGCAAGCAAGATTGGACGGAAGTTAGCAATGGATTACCACCAGCTAAAAGTTTACCAGAATACAATAAATCGAATGGTAAAAAGAACAAAGATATACCAGGTTTTACTTTTGTTGCTTTCGATAAAAATGCTGGGAAAGCCAATCAACGAACTAACATTATATATGTGGGAGTTCACGGCAAAGGTGTGTGGCAAAGTAAAAATGGGGGTCAAACATGGCGCAATATTGCCGGAGGAAAAGACCCCTTGCGCGGCACAGTAGCTTCTGACGGTACGCTGTACGTGAGTTTTGGCACTAAACCGAAAAAAGGTGGTAAATCCGGTGGAGTGCGTAAATATGCAAACGGAAAATGGAATGATATCACTCCAGATGGGCATAAAAGAGTTTATTCGGCTGTGACAGTACAGAAGAATAATCCCAAGAAAGTAATGGCAGTTGCGGATAAGTATCTTTACCGTTCCGATAATGGTGGTAATACTTGGAACAGGCAAACTATGTACATGGGTGCTTACGATGCAAACCATCCCCAAGATAAAGTAAATCCATCGGCACCTAAATACTATCAGTCTTATTCTGGAACTGGTGCATCGGTGGTTGTTATGGATCCAGCAAATCCGAAAATAGCTTGGTGGACAAACGGTTGGGGCGTAGCTTGTACGGATGATATAACTGCGAAAGAGCCTAATTTTAAATGGTTGATGGATAATTTGGAAGAACTTGACGCGAACTTAGTGCGAGTTCCCCCTGTTCCCAAATCTCAAGGAGGAGCAGACTTAATCAGCGCTGTACAGGACATGATTGGTTTTCGACATGTCAATCGTCATCAAGTACCTGAGAATAAAATTAACCCAACCAATATTGAAACTCATCCAGCTTATAAATGGGCTAATCATGATTGGAAAACATACCCCGTACCATTTCCTCACGTAGCGGGAGCAACGGGTATGGATTATGCTTACAAGAAACCTAACTATGCTGCATTTGTGGGTTTTCACCAGTGGCAGGCATATCATCCAGTACACGGTATAACTAAAGATAACGGTAAAACTTGGCAAGGTTTCGAGTCCGTACCCACAGAAAATATGTGGAAAGAAGAGAAATCTCAGCGAGGAAAAACCGTTGCAATGGGAGGTCAAATTGCCATGTCGCCGACAAATCCCGATAACATGGTTTGGTCGCCGACTTGGGGAACGTTCACTCACTATACAATGGATGGTGGTAAAACCTGGAAACTAGCCCATAATTTAGACCACGATCCCAAACCAGAACCTTTTGACCCCAACAACGACATACATACCCACTACGATGCATTACCTCAATCTTGGGCAAACAGCATACATCCATACTTAAGTACGTATATTTTAGCAGCCGACCGCCAAGACCCCGAAGGTAAAACTTTTTACTATTACAACGGTTGGACATTCTTTTACAGTAACGATGGTGGAGCAAATTGGAGGAAGGGGGCATCGAATGAATTACCTACATGGATGGTTCGTCCGGCAATAGTTCCCAATCCTACCAAGCAAGGTGATGTGTGGATGAGTTTTGCTCGCAACCCGGAAGATGTAGAAGGCAACAAACTGTATCGTTCTACCGACGGAGGTAAAAATTTCAAACCAATTCCATCAGTAGATACCTGCGAATTTGTTACCTTCGGTAAAGGTTCTTCCAACAAAAATCCTTACGTTTACATATTTGGACGTGTCAATGGTGCAAAGAAAGATGCCATGTACATTTCACAAAATATGGGTGGAACTTGGAAGCAAATTAGTAACCCCGACAAACAGCAATTTCCCGGACTTACTTGGTTAGAAGGCGACATGCGAACTTCCAACTTAGTTTATGCTGCCTTGACAGGGCGTGGAATTATGGTTGGTGAACAGTAAGCAGTTAACAGTTAACAGTGAACAGTTAACAGTACCATGACAGTTAGCAGACTGTTGTAGGGTGTGTTAGATGTACGACAATTTATCTGTTAAGGCGGAAAAATTTTTCTACATCATCTAACGCACCATAAGGTTGACTCCCTTCCCCTCTCCTTAATAAGGAGAGGGGTGCCCGCAGGGCGGGGTGAGGTTTATAGCACAATACAGTTCAGATAAGCATTATTCTCTCCCCCTGCTCCCCCTGCACCCCCTGCTCCCCCTGCTTGTCTGAACAGATCAATTTCTTTACTAAACCATATTGGTTTATACCAACCATAAAGGTGGAATTTCTGCGGGATTCTGACAGATAACGGGTAACCAAGTAGCGCAGGGAAAGTCATTTTCTAAACCTTGCAGTTTTTCTCTACCTCCACGTACCGATTGATACAAGGTTTTTCCCTGGGAATATTCTTGTAAAAAGTTTTTGAGAAACTCCTGGGCTACTTTATCGGGAACGGGTTCGCGCATGACTATCATTTGCGGCAACTGTAAATCAGCTAAATCCGCAGCTAACCCTAAACCATCGCAGGAGTTAAATATTGCCAAAAATAAACCTCGTTGAATGGCTTTTGTCAGAGCATATTTCAATTCCGAAATAGTTAAAGTATCGGTTTGATTAATACAAATTCGTCCTTCTTCTGTTTCGTCTTTTTCAACAGATACAGTAAAACTATGTCCGGCGAAAAATAAAATATTCCAAGATTGTTTCCAAAGTTCATCGTTTAGCTGCTGCCTTTGAGGCTCTACTAAAAAAACAACTTCTGCATTTGGTAAATTTTCTAATAATTCTCTATCTTTATCAATATTAATTCCGCTGCTGTTACCCAAAATCGCTAGAATTCTGACTTTACCTGGAGCTAATAATTTTTCTGAACTTTGATAGCTGGCGCTGCTTAAAGCCATTTCTGCCTTAAGATACCTATCAAAAAAATCCCACAGTTGTAACGGTAGTCTTCGTACTTGTTTATCTTCGGTTTGGAGAATAAACCTAACTGCGTCGCTGGGGTTTAACTGTTCTAATAATTGTTCTTTTATAGGTCTAAATATATCGGAATTGAGCCATGAGTTGATATTTTGCTGCAACTTTTCGGCAGTTACAGAGCATTCATAAAAATAATCGCACTGACTGATATTAGTTATTTGAGTATCGGGAATATCTAAACGAGAATTGATTCCTAAACTTTGGCGGTAAGCTACTTGCCATTTTTGATAATATTCTTTTAATTCTATCGCCGGGGGTAATTTACCTTTAGATTCAAAATAAGGATGATTTCCCTCTTGGGCAATTCGCAAAGTCACCGAAAAGTCATTGTGTAAATCACCTTGATGCAAATTGAGAATCACCAATTTTTCTTGTTGCTGCTTGTGGTTGGGAGGGGCTATCTGCATTAAATTTCTTAAATCGGCTTGATGCTGGCGATAAAGGGCAATTTGTTCGTCTTTACTTTGCAATTCGGCTTGATATTTTGCTTCTAAAGCTTGTAATGCGACTTGATAACCTTGAGTAAATTCGGCATGAATTTTTTGTTTATCGGTATCTTCAGGAACTTCTACCCGCACGACAACAACACCATCACCTTTATTTTCAATACTTTGAATCGCAATATTGGTACCTTGATTTTCATTTCTAACTTTTGTTAAAGCAGCAGATAAACCCTGTAAATCCAAGCCATTACGAAAGATTAAATCAACAGTATTTAATACCACTTGAAATAATTTTGCAAATTCACCAGATGCGAAGCTGCCACTACTCGGACGACGTTCGCATTGATTATTCAGCAAAAAGATATATTCGCAAATTGTGTTTTCTAGTTGTGTAGTGCTGTCAATATTCCATGCTTCTAAACAAGCAGCGGTTAAGTTAGCTTGCCCAAAGTTAGTATTTAAAGCTTGAGTTTTTGTTAAATTAGCTCTTTCCAGTAAAGCATTTTTTAAGGTGGCTTCGCTGATGTCGGCTTCGGTTAAATTGATATCGTTAAGATTGGCATTTTCCAGATTTGCGCCTTGAAGATTAAAGCCTTGACAGGATTTATTTGCACCTTGTTTGCTAACAACTAAATCTCTGACTGCTGGATTAATTAAAATAGTATTTTTAACTCTGGATAAATCGAGCTTTTTGGCTAAATGAAAATTTGTACGAGTCAAATTAGCATTTGTAAAGTCAGTATTTTTGAGAATTGCATGAGATAAATCGACATTCGTCAAATCTGTATTGTGGAAACTGGTACCACCAATAGTAGAAATGGAAATTCCTACAGTACGAATCAAAGCATATTTTTTATCTTCAGCTAAAGCTTTGAAACCAGAATATATTCCCACAAAAGTGACAACTGTAGCCAAAAATAAAGTTAGAGGTAAAGCAACATCTGAAACTTGAAATACAGAACTAAACATAAATGTCGCAGTGAATAAACCTAATACCCAAGCTGCGACTTTTAATATTTTGCCAAAAAAAGGAACTTCCGCAGACCAAAATACTGCTAAAGCAATAGTAATAATTCCAATTAAAGACCAAAGTCCGGCTCCAGCAGCACCCCAAGCTCCTAAAACCGCAGCTTTTAAACCAGGAGAACCCCAAATAATAATTGAAATTAAGCCAATAATTATGATAATTACAGCTTCAGAACCCGCTAAAATAAACCATACATCTGCTGAAAAACCTCTATAAATAGTTCCAAGAAATAAAAGTCCTAGTAGTGAAAAGATAATCGCAGCAGTAACCCCAACCAAATGATTAGTTATTCCACTAACACCACTGACAATACTTGTGCTGCCACCGTAAACAGAAGAAAGATATTGTGAAGCAATAATTCCCGTTAAACCAGATGCATATCCGCAAAGTGCAGCCATAAAAAATGAAAAAGTCATCAAAAAAATGACTCTAAAATTTTGCACTCCAGCAATAGCATGGTGGAAATTAGCATCTTTTAAAACAGCATTTGTAAAATTAGCACCGCGAATATCTGAATAGGAAAAATCAGCTTTTCTTAAATCTTGATTTTTGAACGAATAACCCCGAAGATTTTTATGGGAAAAATTTAAAGACATAGGATAATTAATCAAAAATTATCGAATATAACGCTTTTCATGTGAGTGCAATACACGAAACTACGCCCTTCCCCTCTCCGATATTTTGGAGAGGGGTGTATTATATTTAACTGAAAGGCTATATTACTAATTGAATTTTAAAAGGTTATTCGTAGAACAAACGTTAAGATAAAAGAAAGCAAGTTTGTTTTTAATTGGTTGTTTTTCATTGGTCATTTTTCAGCAGAATATTAGCGATTACAAAACCACAGAGAGCGCAGATGGAAAAGATTAAAAGATATGCGTTGCGCTACGTGAAGTTTAGAGGATGTGCGGGAAAGTCATAAATAAGACTTGCAAATTTTAAGATCCCCCTAAATCCCCCTTTAAAAGGGGGAGCCGTTACCCCCCTTTTTTAAGGGGGGAAGGGGGGATAATAGCAGTTTGGGTTGAAAACTATACTTTTAAAACATCCTCTTAAAGGTTAATCCCCAATCCCCAATGCCCAATTCCCAATCCCCAATTCCTAATTTTTAAATTTCAAAATCTTCTGTAATACTTGCTTGATTTAAAGCCACCCTAACGCTAAATTGTTCGCTCTTTTCACCGTTGAATTTAAGCTGAATATAAATATCAGCATCTCTAGCTGTAACTTCCCGTAAAGTTTCTCCCGTTTCGGAAAGCAATATTAACTTTAAGCCAGGTGGTAAATGTAGTAACGGTTTAGAATTATCGCTATCGTCAGTTTCTGTATCTGTGGAATAAGCCTGTAGTAAAACACCTATTTTTCCATCAGCTTTAGGCACCAAAGCTACCGCTAAAGCCACCGCTTCACCAGCAAGCTGCATTCCCAAATCAAGCAGCTTGACTTTTCTCACACCTGCTGCCGGATTTCCAGGATTTATTTTCCATAAACTTTCCACCGCTACCCATAAAGTTTCATCGTTTTGGGTGGTGCGTATCAAATTAACTAAAGCTTCAATCGCATCGGCATTTCCTAAAGCTATTTCTCCCAACTTTTTCGCAGCTTTGCTTCGGTAATGTTCATCTGGGGAAAATACTTGTTTTATTAATGCTGCAACTTCATCTTTATTCGATTTTGAATCAAACTGACTTCTAGTAGCGATCGCTAAAGATGGAGTTTGCCAAAGTAACTGCCATTGCGTATCAATTGTATTTTGCAGCCATTGACTAAGAACATTAACTTTGCTCTCTTTTTTTTTCGTATCAACTAACAAATCTCTATCTATTTCTAAAGCTTCTTCTAATACCGCTTCTGTAAAATTCAAATTGTTTAAATAATTACGGTAAGCTGCTACAGGAATACTTAATACATCGCTAAAACCTAATTGATGTTGATGAAAATCTATTATTCGCGAATCTTCTATCGCTTTTTTAGTTCCAATTTTTAAACCAGCAAGTTCAATTTCGCATTTTTCCGGTGGTTGAGCAACTATTTGATGATGATAATCTCCTGCACTTAGCAATAAATCATAAATATTCCGCGATAAACGCTTACCCACTGGTTTAACTAAATTGCAAACAAACATTTCTTCTACCAACCAAGTTTGAGCTAGCACATCTTTTTCTAAACCAGAAATATCTGAGGGAATCAGTAAATCAACATCGCTTATAAATTGAGTTTCTCCAGACAGCATCATTACCGTAATTAATTGCCATTCTTGAGAAAAAACCTCCCTATCTTCCGTAGTGACAATCATCACATTCATAGGAGGATAAATTCCCTTGATAAACTGTCTTGCTGCATCCGAGTAAAGTTGATGTTGCTGCTCTTGAGAAAATTCTACAGGAGAATTTATCGAAGGATTTACTTCCCAGATTTCTCCAGGTTGCGGCATTCGCTGGATAATTTTTTGTCCCGTATTAGATGTTGAATTACTGATATTTATACCCATAGGTTTATATTCCTAGACGAATTAGCATTGCTTCTCGTCAATAATTTAGTAGTTATGGAGGTGTCTATTACTTTTAACGAAAGAGATAATGATTCTATGTGCGGTTTTTCTATTTTTTTTGATTAATCATAATCAAAATTGCAAAATAAATCCTCGCCGCTACCACTGCTCTTGAGAACGTTTTCTACTAGCTTTTGATTGACGATTTTTATTTTGCTCTTGCTTGATAGCTCCAGGCTCTAATAACCCTAACTCTTGAGCAACACGCCCTAAAAGTTCTTTGCGACGACGGGAAACTTCACTTTGAGTTATCTGCAAATCTAACGCTAACTCAGTTTGCTTTTTACCTTCCACCAATCCCTGCCAAAGCTTGAGATATCCCCGCTCCGGATACAATTTTGCAAGTTTATTAATTGCTTCCTTCGCTACTACTACAACATCAGCACGCTCTACCGCATCCAACAAATCAAACTTATCCGCAACAGTATCTAACAAAGAAACATCAGTACCAGCAATCGTTTTATCTAAACTTGGGCAGTTACGCAAACTCTCCTTACGCACAAAATCAATCACAGAATTACGTGCTACTGTAGCAGCCCAACAGTAAAAATTAGTCGTTTTCTGAGATTGAAATTTACCCGCCTTTACCATCCGCAAAACCTTTACATGAGCCGTTTGCGCCGCATCTTCCCAAGACATCGAACTATTTCTAGTATGCTTACGGGCAATTTTTTCAACTATCTGTCGATATTTCGAGTCAATCAATAGGTGCTCGTTAGTTTCTGCCATCTGCTTTGAGGGCATATTATCTCTCCCCCTAAATGAGGAATATTGTATTACAAATATAATGCATTTTGTATTATAAAGTTTCTGCTGATTTATTCAGAAAACTATTAAAATTTTTCTCTCACTCCCTCCCTCTCTCACTCTCTCCCTCACTAAATCCCAAACCCAGGAAGGGAGTAGGTAAGTGCCAGCGACTGCTATAACTTCAAATATTTGGGATTAATTTCCAACAAATTTCAGAATATTTTTAGAATTTTGCTTTTAATTCGTCAGGGAATTTTATTCTGCTCTGCCCTCTTATAGCAAAAGAGACAAGCAGGGGGAAGAGAATATTGCTTATGTGAACTGTATTGGGGCAGGATGAGGTTTTATATTTAATTCGTAAAACTTACTTATCCATATCCTCAAATTTGATCCAAGTATTTTTTCTCCCTATTTCTTGCCGATTGCTCTATAAATTCTAAACTGTAAGTTTCAAAGGCTAACAAAACACAAAAGAATAAATCATCAAGAGTATATTTCCAACTACTTTTTAGCTCTCATTTTGCTGTAGTCAGCCAAATCAACAATCCTTTTTCTAAGCATTAAAATAATGACACAAGTAAAATTGCAAAATCAAAATTCTTCCTTGAATAACCAGAATCCTCTACAAGGAATTTTATTCTTAATTTATGGACTATTCTGTTACTGCATATTTTTCGTTACGTTTTTATATGCCATGGGATTTGCGGGTAATTTTCTAGTACCAAAATCTATGGATACCGGAGGAACAGCTTCTTTTGTAAAAGCTTTAATTACAGATACTTTATTGTTAGCAGTATTTGCCATTCAACATAGTGGAATGGCTCGTAAAGGATTTAAGGAAGCTTGGACTAAAATAATTCCCAAACCGATTGAAAGAAGCACTTATGTCTTGTGTACTAGTTTGGCGCTCATCTTGTTATTTTGGCAATGGCAACCTCTAGGAATTACATTATGGAATTTATCCGGAACCATTGCAGAACCTATTTTATACTGTTTATGTGGATTGGGATGGTTAATAGCTCTGCTCAGCACTTTTATGATTAACCATTTTGAACTCTTTGGGCTGCAACAAGTATTTTTGAATCTTCTTGGCAAAGAATCAGAGGAAACAAAGTTTAAAATTGTAGGCTTTTATAATTATGTTCGTCATCCCATTTATTCAGGATTTATTCTTGCCTTTTGCTCAACTCCTGTGATGACATTAACTCATTTATTCTTTAGTTGTGGAATTGTGGCTTATATTTTCATAGGTATTTTCTTAGAAGAAAAAGACTTGATAGCTGCTTATGGGAATCAATATCGAGAATACAAGAAAGTAGTTTCTATGTTGACTCCTAAATTATTTAAATAATATCAATATCCGTCAGTTCTATAACCCCAGCCCTGAGTATAAATGCTCTTAGTAATGTATAGTTAAAAATATAAGAGTGAAAAGTTAAACATTAACTCTTCACTCTTATACTTTAAATATTAAAAAACGGGCGAGAAGGGATTCGAACCCCTGACACCGTGGTCCGTAGCCACGTGCTCTAGTCCACTGAGCTACACGCCCTTTCAACTCAATTATATTAGCATATGTCAGGCACATGACACAAGAAAAATTGGAAAATTCCTTGGATTCCCATTATCAAAAGGGTTTAACTCATTTGGATAATCGTGGAGAAGCCCAGATGGTGGATGTATCGGCGAAAGATTCTACCATCAGACAAGCTGTCGCAGCTGGTAAAGTGCGGATGAAACCAGAAACTTTTGCAGCAATTGAATCGGGAAACGCTCCCAAAGGTGACGTATTAGCAACAGCGAGGCTTGCTGGAATTATGGCTGCCAAACAAACAGCGAATTTAATCCCTTTATGCCATCCTTTACCGTTACAGAAAATTCAAGTTCATATAATCCCTCTACCCGAGCTACCGGGTTACGAGATTCAAGCAACAGTTAAAACCAAAGCTGAAACCGGGGTGGAAATGGAAGCTCTAACAGCAGTTTCGATTGCCGCATTAACTTTGTACGATATGGCGAAAGCCTTAGAAAAATCGATTCAAATTGAATCAATACATTTAGTTAGTAAGAGCGGTGGTAAATCGGGAGATTATTCTAAATAGGGAATTGGTAATTGGTAAGCGATTTGTAGTTGAGCAGAATACAGGAAGAAACCTCACTCCTGCCCCTCTCCTTGTTAAGGAGAGGGGTACATAACCTGAATTTTTACCCTCTCCTTTGTAAGGAGAGGGGTGCCCGCAGGGCGGGCGTAGTTAGCTAGTGTATTGCACTCAACTGAAAAGCCAGATATCGATCGATGCAAATGCTTGTTCCATTGGAAGGAGAAAAATTTCTGCTATCTGCTTTACAATGATGAGAACATGCTTAACAAATCTTCAAAAATGCAGGCAGCTACAATTTCCTCTACAACTCCAATTCCCGGTGAATATTGGCAATGGCGCGGACATAATGTTTACTACGTCAAAGCCGGAGAGAAGCATTCTCAACGTCCGCCGTTACTATTAGTACATGGTTTCGGAGCTTCTACTGACCACTGGCGCAAAAATATCGCCGAACTTCAGCGCGATTTTGAAGTATACGCTATCGATTTATTAGGGTTTGGACGTTCGGAAAAACCCAAATTGCAGTACGGTGGTGATTTGTGGCGCGACCAATTACAGGATTTTATCACCGAAGTGATTGCTGAGAAAGCTGTATTGGCAGGTAATTCCCTCGGTGGTTATGCAAGTTTATGTGTAGCAGCGCAACGTCCTGATTCTGCCGCTGGTTTGGTATTGCTAAATAGTGCTGGTCCTTTTAGTAAAGAGCAAACAACAGAAGAACCCGAAATTGAACCGGACTTTAACCAAAAGCTGCAAAAATTATTAGGCGATTTCGTCAAATCTATTTTTAAACTACCTTTATTTCAATTTATTTTATTTCAATATATTCGCCAACCTTGGGTAATTCGCCAAACTCTAGAAAAAGTCTATTTAGATAAAAGTGCAATTACAGACCAATTAATAGAAGAAATTCGTCGTCCTTCTGGCGACAAGGGTGCTTTTGATGTATTTTGCTCTGTTTTCAGTACTCCCCAAGGAGAGAAAGTAGACGTACTTTTACAGCAGTTGTCTTGTCCATTGTTGTTATTATGGGGAGAAGCAGATCCTTGGATGAATGCCAAAGAACGTTCCCAGAAGTATCGTCAATATTATCCACAATTAACAGAATACTATCTGCGAGCAGGTCATTGTCCTCATGATGAAGTTCCCAATCAACTTAATCCACTGTTACGAGATTGGGTTTTGTCTATTTAAAGAATGGAATTGATAATTGATAATTGGTAATTGGTAATTGGTAATTGGTAATTGGGCATAGGGCATAGGAGAGCCGGAGAGCGGGAGAAATAGAAAACTCCTAACTGCAAAGACGGGGCGCAGTGCTACGTCTCTACACTCCTAACCCTTTTAATCTAAAATCTAAAATCTAAAATCTAAAATTATTTCATGGGTTATAAACAAAGTATTGTTCGTGGCGCGATATTTATTATTGCAGCGGAATTGATGTTAACTATGAATGGAGCAATTATTAAGTTAGCATCCGATGGTTTACCAAGCGAAATGATTGTTTTTTTTAGAAATTTGTTTGGTTTATTAAGTTTAATGCCGATATTTGCTCGTGAAGGTACGGCTATTATACAAACACAAAAACTGCATTTGCATTTAGTGCGGGGAATCTGTGGTGTTTGTGCTATGTATTGTTTATTTTTCGTGCTGGGTAATCTTGAATTAGCTAATGCAATGTTGCTTAAAGCGACTATTCCGATATTTATCCCTTTGGTTGCTTTTAGTTGGTTAAAAGAGAGAATTTCAGTTGTAGCTCGTTTGGCGATCGCCGTTGGTTTTTGCGGTGTATTCCTAATATTAAAACCTGGTACGGATTTCAATTGGGTGATGCTAGTTGGTTTAATGAGCAGTGCTTTTGCTTCTGTTTCGATGGTAACTATACGTAAGTTGTCGGCAACAGAACCGGCTGTACGTACTGTCTTGTATTTCGCAATCATTGCGAGCTTAGTGTCAGTTGTACCATTAACTTGGGCTTGGCAAACTCCCACAACGAATGAATGGTTACTATTAATAAGTGTTGGTATTTGCAGTACTTTAGTCCAATTATTAACTACTCGCGGTTATGCATCGGCACCGGCTTCGCAAGTGGGAATTTTTTCTTATTCTTCAGTTATATTTGGTGCTTTATTTGGCTGGTTATTTTGGAAAGAATTATGGGACACTAATTCATTTATTGGGGCTATATTTATTACTGCTGCTGGTTATTTAGCACTTCGCAGTCGAGAAAAAACGGTATCTGTCAACGAGTAATCGATAATCATTAATAAGAGATAATTACTTAGTTTTAAATTACAATGAACTGATAACTGTTAACTGATAACTGTTCACTGTTCACTGATAACTGTTCACTGTTCACTGATAACTGTTCACTGTTCACTGATAACTGTTAACTGTTCACTGTTAACTGTTAACTGTTCACTGTTCACTGTTCACTGTTCACTGTTCACTGTTCACTGTTCACTGTTCACTGTTCAACGATATATGATTTTATTTTATTTTCTAAGTCACTGCTAATAATTTCTTTGCCAATACCGGGGTTATCTAAATTTACTCGTATATAGCTTTTAGTATCAAACTTTTTATCATCATTTGTATCTTTAGTTATCTCAAGAAATATTGCTCCAGTACTTTGTACTACATTCCAATCATTTAACTGAGTGTTGTTTGGGGTAATTTGCTGTAAGTTTCTTCCCGATAAGTCGGATAAGTATCCAATCGTTGCATCTTGATAATTTAACTGATTATCTTTGTTTGTATCTTGTTCAATAATTCTATACAGCCAAAATTTCTTACTTGGCTGTCCAATCGTTTTTTTTTCGATCAAATCAAATGACTTAATAATAGCATTCTTATCTAGCAAAGTATTAATTGAAGCATCTTTTTTAGAATAAAATATTAAATTGTATACATTTTTTCTGTCTTGATAAGAACTGCTAGATAAATGTTTCCAACTTTTCTCCCCTTGGTTAGCATCAGGAAATATACTAACTGGAATCATCAAATAATCTGATTCTTTTTTAATAATCATATCCCCGTAAACAATATTCGGTTGTGGGGTTTGCTGTGAATTCACCTGCGACTGCTGTCTTCTTCTGTCAACTTGAGCGTTACATGAAACAGAAAGTGTCGCGAACAGAATACTAACAAGACTTTTAATTAATAATCTACAACGACTCATCAAATGCTCCTAACATAATATGTTTATGCTCTATTTTATACATCCCTTCTCAATCGTCAATAAGTTTTTATTTCAGCATTTTTGTTAATTTATATAGCATTCCTAAATCATTTGTGAGATTTGAGAAACCCGGTTTTTTGTAAAAACCGGGTTTCTAACACCTATCTTCCTCACGACTCATATAGGATTGCGATATAGGAATAAGACGGTTGCTTTTAAGGGAACCGTCTTCACAAAAAATTATTTTGGATGCAAAATCTAAAATTATTTTTTCTTATCAAGATAGAAACAATAAGCTTAATCCTCAACTTGTCCTTGACGACGAATATTGAGAATATCGCTCATTTTTTTGATTTGAGTAAAGACCTGTTCTAATTGTTTTCTATCCGATACTTCTATTCCTAAATCTATTAATGCTGGTTGATTGATAGCAGTTTTAACATTTGCATGAGAAACGTTGATTCTTTGGTCGCTCAAGCGTGATAAAATATCTTTGAAAACTCCAACGCGGTCTAAAGCTTCAATCTGGACATTAACGCTATAACTCTGGGAAGGAAGCTTGCTTTCCTCGCTGTTATTCCAACTAACGGGAACTAATCGCTCGCAACCAGTATTTTTCAAGTTATGGCATCCTTGACGATGGATAGAAATACCCCTACTTCTGGTGACTACACCAATAATTGGTTCTCCTGGAATGGGAGTACAGCAACCTGCAATATAGTACATTAACCCTTCCACACCAACTATTGGAGAATCGCTCTTACGAGGTGTGGTAGTTGTTTCTCGCAATACTTTTGATGCGGAGGTAGGTAAATTAGAAACAATTTCATCTACATCTGTTATTAGAGGCTGTTGTTCTTTAACTATTTCTCGCCATCTATTTAACACTAAGTTCAAAGTTACTTCACCGTAACCTAAAGCAGCAAGCAAGTCTTCAACACTATGGTAGTTACATTTGTCTGCTACGGTTTGCATCGGTTCGGATTTTAAAACACTTTCAAAGCCAGATTTACCTAACTCTTTTTCTAATAATTCCTTACCACGAGCAATATTTTCTTCTCTACGCGAACGCTTATACCATTGTTTGATGCGATTTTTGGCTGCTGAACTAGCGGCAAAATTCAACCAATCTAAACTTGGATGACTGTTTTTCTGAGTAATGATGTCTACAATATCGCCATTGTCTAACTTTGTCGAAAGTGGAACCATCCTTCCATTTACTTTGGCTCCGGCACAATGGTTACCCACTTCTGTATGAATGCGATAGGCGAAATCCACCGTAGTCGAATTCGGGCTTAATGCAACTAAATCACCTTTTGGCGTAAAAACATAAATATCGTCTTCAAATAAATTATCTTTAATGCTTTCTAAATATTCTTGAGCGTCCTTAAGGTCATTTTGCCATTCAAGTAATTGTCGCAACCAGGTAAATTTTTCATCTGCTGCGGTCAATTGAGTATTATTAGAACCACCAGTTTCCTTATAAATCCAGTGTGCTGCAATGCCGTATTCAGCAATACGATGCATTTCTAAAGTGCGGATTTGTACTTCCAAGGGACGACCCCAAGGACCAATTACACCTGTATGCAATGATTGGTAACGGTTTGGTTTGGGCAGCCCAATGTAGTCTTTAAATCTGCCGGGAATTGGACGAAAAGAATCGTGAACTAATGCTAGAGCGCGATAGCATTCTTCATTGGTTTTAACGATAATTCTTAGGGCTGCTAAATCATAAATTTCGTGAAATTCTTTATTTTGACGCTGCATCTTTTGATAAATACTATAAAGATGCTTGGGACGACCTGATATATCAACGCATTCAATTCCGGCTAGCTTCAAACGAGAACGTAATGTTTCGGTAACGTTGGTCAATCTTTCTTCTCTCGCTGCTCGCTTATCGGCAACCAGCTGCTGTATTTGCCGGTAAGAATCGGTTTCAAGATACTTAAATGCTAAATCTTCTAAATCCCATTTAAGATGCCAAATACCCAAACGATTCGCTAAGGGAGCAAAAATTTCCCGAGTTTCCAAAGCTTTAGCGCGGCGTTTATGTTCCGGCATTGCTGCCAACGTCCGCATATTATGCAACCTATCTGCCAATTTTACAACAATGACGCGAATATCCTGCGCCATAGCTAAAAACATGCGGCGAAAGTTTTCTGCTTGACTTTCGGTTTTACTTTTAAAATTGATTTTAGAAAGCTTTGTAACGCCTTCAACTAAGCGTCTTACCTCTTCACCAAACCGTTCCTCAATTTCTTCAATTGTAATTTCTGTATCTTCAACTACATCATGTAAAAACCCAGCTGCTATCATAACAGAACTGCCTCCTAAATCCCTGAGTATTCCGGCAACGGCGACGGGATGGCAAATATATGGTTCTCCAGATTTACGCATTTGTCCTTCATGGAGATCGTAAGCAAATAAAAATGCACGACTAATTAAATCTTTGTCAGCAGCTTCGGAATCATTATTATCTGACGCTGAATTTAAACAATCTTCCAACCATTCCGGAAGAGGAATATTAATCTGCGAATCTACAACTGTAGGGTTCATATTTGAGCGAACGGGGCTAATATCGAAAGAGGATGGACGACGCAAACGACATTGCTGTTTTTGCGATGCTGCTTTTAAAGAACGGGGTAAGTTTGCTAATTTAGAAGGATTTTTCTCAGCTAGCAAGGTTTTTCTAATGGAATAATTGTTCCGCATCATAATTGTTGAAAAAGAGTAATGGCGAATAAAGCCTCAATATTAAATCTGAGGCGGTTGGCTATGGAAAAATTAATTTTAAAAGATTAGATTATTGTATGAGATAAAATTCTTAACATTAATACTATCTCAATAAACATCGTTATGTCTGTTAATAAGCAGAAATATCGGGCATTTAAGACCTTGTTGCACCAATTGCAAGCTGATATCTCTTCTAATCTAACCAATGCTACCGAACTGCGCCAACGGTTGGCATCTTTGCAAAGCTTTTTTCGTGCTGATATTGTACCTTTAACTACTCAATATCCTACAGAGCAGTCCTATCAGACTGAAATGAGCAAGCAGTTACGGCTATTACAAATAGATATAATGTTTTTTCAAGGAGCGCGACAAGCTTCTACTATTAAAGAAAGAATAGATGCTCTAACAGAACGTTTAACAACCCTGATTGGATACTGCGATGCCATTCTTAAGATGGATAAAGTAGCAGATGACGAATGAATAATTAAAATGAAAATATTAAGAAACTAAAAACGACTAATAGTATATTCTTACACATTTTTTTCTTTTTTATAAAAGAAAAAGTTTGTAAAAATTTAGTATTAGCCTTGATATTTTTTCAACACATCTACTCGTAGAGTGGTGTTTAGCTTTCAAGTTGATATTAACATTTTTCTCCGATATTTTGGCAAGTAGGTCATACTCATATAGAAGTATTTTCTATTATGTCTGATGAATTAGTTGTAGTTTGGTTGTTTCTGACGATTTAAGTTAAAAGGATTAGAAGAAAACCTGATTTTTTTGTTTTTTTCGCGTCCGGTAGTAAAAACAGGTTGTCAATTAAAACAAGTGCAATATGAAGGTTTAGGTTGACTGATGTAATAGATAATACCCAATAATAATTCGTAGATTTGGATGCTAAAGGTAACAAGGTTTATAAAGCTAATCTGGTAAAGTATAAAAATTTAAGCGTGCAGTTAATTATTCTCGACCATTGTGGGAATGTGGATATTCATCCGTAACAATTTCTCTATAAAAAATTGGGCAGGCTTCCCGTTCTGGGTCTTTCAGACCCAGAACGGACGAGTCCTCACAATTAAAACCGGAGGCTTTTTAAAAAGCCTGCCCAATTTTTTAGGAGTAGGTCGGTAACGGTAAAAATACGCCTTTCGGGGACTTATAACTAACAGGACTGGCAACTAATTATGAGTGATGTTTTATTATCGATTGAAAGCCTGCGCGTGGGTTACCCTACAAGCAGCAATGAAGAGGAGAAGTGGGCAGTTGATGATGTGTCTTTTGTTCTGCAACCGGGAGAGAGAATGGGACTGGTTGGAGAATCCGGATGTGGTAAATCTACCTTAGGACGTGCAGCAATGCGATTGCTACCGGACTCAACACGTATCGAGGGACAGGTAATGTTTCAAGGACGACCTGTATTTGATATGACTGCCGAACAGCTGCGTAAATTTCGTGGAGAAGCAGTAGCATTAATCTTTCAAGACCCCATGACTCGGTTAGATCCACTAATGACAATTGGCAATCACTGTCTTGAAACTCTCAAAGCCCATTCCCCTCAACTTTCTCACTTGCAGGCAAAAGAAAAAGCCATTGCCACTTTACAAAAAGTCAATATTCCCCCCGAAAGATGGAGTCAATATCCTCACGAATTTAGCGGTGGAATGCGTCAAAGAGTTGCAATCGCTTTAGCACTATTATTGAATCCTAAATTAATCGTTGCTGACGAACCCACAACTAGTTTAGATGTCACAGTTTCGGCCCAAATTTTGCAAGAATTGACCAGATTATGCGCCGAAGAAAACATGGCATTGCTACTAATATCCCACGACTTAGCAATGGTTGCCGAATATTGCGATCGCATTGGGGTAATGTTTCAGGGAAAGATGGTAGAAACTGGTTTATCCAAAGAAGTATTTCAAAATCCGCAGCACGAATATACTCGTTCGCTTTTACAAGCCGCATTGCACATACAAACATTTTCTACGGATGAAAATGCAGATACAGATACAGAATTATCAACCAGTCTCAACAAAAAATCATCCAACGTCACGCCCTTACTTGCAATCAAAGAATTAAAACAGCACTACACTATTGAACCCAACTTTATAGAACGAATATTTAAAGGGCAAGGACAAACCATCAAAGCAGTAGACGGGATCGACTTAGAACTATATCAAGGAGAAATTCTCGGATTAGTTGGCGAATCCGGTTGCGGAAAAAGCACCTTATCGCGGACAATATTGCAATTAATTCGTCCTACCGGGGGTAAAGTTGAATTTCTAGGTAAAGAATTAACCAGTTTGTCGCGCAAACAAGTACGCTCCCAAAGACGACAAATGCAGATGATATTTCAAGACCCCCATGCTTGTTTAAATCCTACAATGACAGTAGGGCAGAATATAGCAGACCCCTTAATAATTCACAATATAGCGGATGTTGGAGCAGCAAAAGAGGAAGTATTGTGGATGCTCGATAAAGTCGGGTTAAATCCATCCGAAATGTACTACCAACGCTATCCCTCCGACTTATCCGGGGGACAACAACAAAGAGTTGCCATCGCTCGTGCTTTAATAACTCGTCCCAAATTAGTAATTTGCGATGAACCTGTAAGTATGTTAGATGCCAGCGTACAGTCGCAAGTTTTGGATTTGATGTTGGAATTAAAACAAGAATTCGAGCTAACTTACTTATTCATCACCCATGATTTATGGTTAGCCAGATTTTTGTGCGACAGAATCGCCGTCATGAACGGTGGTAAAATCGTCGAACTTGGAGCAACCCAAGACATTTTCTCCAAGCCCCAACATCCTTATACAAAAACTTTGCTCGCCGCCGCACCATTGTTAGCAAGAGCGTAAATAAAGTTAGTACGGAGTGTAGAGACGTAGCACTGCTACGTCTAGTTAGGAGTTAGGAATTGTAAAACCATAGCTAGTGGGAGCCGAACAACTCCGTGAATATATCTTGAAACAATTACCAATTACCAATTACCAATTACCCATTACCAAGAGCGGGATAATTACTTATATTCGCTCCGTATAATTCAACAAATCTTCTGTAGAGTGACATGCTTTTACAGTTGGAAACTCTACCTAATTTAAGTAAACTATCTCGGTTCTTTTCAGATAAATTGCGTAAATAAGGTATATCTTCAAACAAAGTTAAGCAAGAAGCAAAATGTAACAACAACTGCAAAAACGGCTTGAACCATTCTAAATCACTGTAAATATCTATAAAGAAATAATGTTCGTTTTCATTCAAAGGAACGGCATGAAAAATAACAGTTATTCTTTTTTGATTGTAAACCGGGATACTTAATTCTACAGTGTAAGGATTGTGCAAAATTAAATCGACTTCGACAATCGGCTGTCTCCAAATGCGTAGCGGATTAAAAGGAGAATCTAAAATGGTTTGAAATTTGATGGCTCCACCATTCTCTGTAAGCTGAAAATCACTAACATTAACAACTTTCAAATTATTTAGACTAAACTTGTGAATGCTTTCTAAATGCTTTAAATTTAATAAATGATAAATTTGACAGATATAAGGAAAAGGTAATATATATTCTTGACTAATCATATATCTCTGCTTCAAATTTAACTTTAAAGCATAATTAGTGCAGTATTTCCCGATGTTAGCTATAGTATCATCATTTTCTGGCGTATTTTCAGGTCTTAAAAACAACCAACTTGCAAAAAACAATGAAGCTGTAAATAACTGTATAACTTCAATTACAGATATATAACCATCGGCAAATGCAGCAAAACTTCTGTCACCAATCCCAAACAGCCAAGATGGAATACCAAACAGCCAAATACCGCTTCTAATTCTACTAACAATAAAAGCAATTTCCTCAGCTTTATTACTCTTTCTATTTTCAACCAGTTTTTTTGTTGTAATATTATTTTGCATAGGATATTACCATCTTATTGGCATAGCGAAATTTACCCACTTACTTACATAAAGCAAGAGGGTTTTGTGTCAACAATCAACTTTTAAGGAATTAGTTTATACAGCTACAAAAAGGAAAGAATGATGCACCAATCAGATTCATTTAAAAAGTTTTTATTTGTGTCCCTGTAAAACACAAATATCTAAATTGCATCTAGATAGACCTTGGTAATATATTTATTTTCCTCAATTTGCAATTAAAAATATAGGGTATCAGGATACATATATTTATTTTAGTAAAAATATATTGACTTTTACGGCAAAATAGCTATTTAGCTCTACAGTGAGCAGTGAGCAGTGAGCAGTGAGTAGTGAGCAGTGAGCAGTGAGCAGTGAGCAGTGAGCAGTGAGCAGTGAGCAGTGAGCAGTGAGCAGTTAACAGTGAGCAGTTGACAGTGAGCAGTTGACAGTGAGCAGTTGACAGTGAGCAGTTGACAGTGAGCAGTTGACAGTG
>JBCBPQ010000103.1:0-22441 GCA_039820645.1 Cyanobacteria bacterium J06633_8
ATTTCAAATTGACGCAACATGAAGCCAATCAAAGCGAAAGATCCGAGCAACCCTACAAATGGCCACAATCCACCTAAATGACACCAACGAGAGAAGTCACCTTGAGCTTCTGGACACCAAAACAGCAATAGGGAATGTCCCATGCTGTAAGCTGGTGTGGATACTGCCACTGTTAAGAAGTTAAAACCTTCTAAGTAAGAAGATGCTAAACCGTGTGTGTACCAAGAAGATACAAAAGTTGTACCTGTTAACCATCCACCTAGAGCCATGTAGGCACAGGGGAAAAGTAATAAGCCCGACCAACCGACGAAAACGAATCTGTCTCGCTTCAACCAGTCATCGACTACGTCAAACCAGCCTCTAGTGCTAGGGGCGCGTCCAACTGCGATAGTCATGAGATCAAATCTCCAAATAGTTATAATTACAGCTTTATTCAACTTTAAGGTTGGTATCTTACTACCAGCCTCATGCAGAAAAGCAACTAGATTGTCAATCTAGTTTACAAATTTTTACTGTCTCTAATTTTTATTGTATAGAACAATAGGTAATTTTTCCAGTGAGTTTTCAAATTTACAATTTTTTTTTGCGACTTTACCTGAATGCTTTGGTATGCGAAGAGTCTTATATCAGGAAATAATTACTACGTGGAAATCATTAACATTTTCTTTAGATTTTGTGATTTTAAGATTCTCATTTTTGGTTCGGGCTGTTAATGTGGTGCTGGCGTTAAAATGAGACCTACAGTTAAATTTAATTAAAGTTCCATGTTTTCTATCGATTTAACAGTAAGAAACACTGCTTTTCCCGCGTCCATTCAACGAAAATCTTCTGAAGATGCTGAAGCAGTGTATCAAACAGTTCTGTCAGCGATGCGTTCTGGTAATCCAGATATTATTGAACTTGAGTGCGAAGGTAAGGTAGAGAAGAAAATTGCGATTCGTGCAAGTGAAATTTCCGGTATTCAGATAACCCAGAAAGATGGTTCAGCTAGTGGAAGTGGCAAGACTCCTGGTTTCTTTGCTGTAGCTTCGGAATAAAACATTAGTGGAATACCAGACAAAGGAGCCGGGAATCTCGGTAAATGATTTAAATTTTGATTGGTCAAATGGGACTCAGGTAATAAAATCTTGCTCTTTGGAAGTACCCAGAGGTGAATTTTGGATGCTTTTGGGTACTAACGGTAGCGGAAAATCAACTTTACTCAGACTGCTAGCGGGATTGTTGACTCCGAAAAGTGGCGAGATTGGGGTTTTACATCCTGTAGGGTTTGTTTTCCAGAATCCCGACCATCAATTAGTAATGCCTACTGTTGGTGCTGACGTGGCTTTTGGACTGGTGCAAGAACAATTACCCCACCAACAAGTTAAAGAAAGAGTGGAAGAAGCTCTTAATGCAGTCAATTTACTTTCACTGCAACGTCGTCCAATTTATGCTTTAAGTGGAGGACAAAAACAACGAGTCGCTATTGCTGGGGCAATTGCTCGCCGTTGTGCTTTGTTGTTATTAGATGAGCCTACTGCCTTACTCGATCCTGACAGCCAATTAGAATTAGTAGCTGGAGTTCGCCGTTTAGTAAAAAGTAGAGGAATTACAGCCCTTTGGGTAACCCATCGGTTGGATGAATTGAATTACTGCGATGGCGCTTTCTTACTAGAACAAGGAGTTTTAATTGATAAAGGAGAACCACAACGTCTCAAACAAGTTTTAATGGAATTGCAGGGAGGAAATTAGAACGAATTACTTGTGTCTTCTATCTTAAGCAGTAATTGATTATTAATTATCGAAGATTTCAGCGCGTCTAAAACTAGGCGCGTTTATTTTTTTACCTTTACTGAGTAAGGGTTTCGTAGTATTGTTTGGATTTTGTGTCTATGTAACATAGTGTTACAAGTAATGGTTGAATTACTATAAGAGTTATGAATGAAAATTGTAAAATCTAGAATACTGTGATTCAAAACCATGTCCCCTTCATTTACCCCGGCCGTTCTACTGGTAGACGGTTATAATATAATTGGTGCTTGGTCTTGCCTAAAAAAGACTTGCGATAATCTTGGACTCGAAGCTGCACGCAATGAGCTGCTTGAAGCCCTCGTTAGTTATAGTGCATTCACGGGCTATCAAACTCAAGTAGTGTTTGATGCCCATTTTCAAAAAAATGGCTCTAACGAGGAAGTTGTGACGAAACTTGTTACAGCTTATTATACGGATTTTGGACAAACAGCGGATACCTATATTGAAAAGCGCTGCGCGTCATTACGTCAGAAGGTGCGAGAACGTTTATTATCGCGAGTAGTTGTAGCCACTTCAGACCGGGCACAACAGTTAACGGTACAGGGATATGGAGCGGAGTGGATATCTGCACAACAACTCTGTTATGAAATAGAAGCTACTGTTTGTCGAACCAGGCAAAAGTATAAATCCCGCAAGAAGACTAATGGTAGATTTTTAGCAAACTCTATTGATGCTAAATCGCGTCAAAAGCTGGCTGAATTACGCATGGGCTTGAAATAAATACCGATTTGCTGTCTTAGATGGGCATCTACTAACTACAGAACCGGTTGATTAAAAGTCGGCTTTTAATAGTACAAATGCATTTAAAAAGTACATTTTCAGACTTTTGAAAAAAAGTTTTTTAAAGTACTTGCCAAATCCTATTTTTTGCCTTATTATATTTAACTGTAGTCCTCAGTAGCTCAGTGGTAGAGCGGTCGGCTGTTAACCGATTGGTCGCAAGTTCGAATCTTGCCTGGGGAGTTTAGAATATATTTGTTACTTAATTGATTTTAAGTTTCAATATTCGAGCAAGTTTTTATCAGTCTTAATCCTCAGTAGCTCAGTGGTAGAGCGGTCGGCTGTTAACCGATTGGTCGCAAGTTCGAATCTTGCCTGGGGAGTTTAAAATCTGTATATCGTTTCATATATTGCTCAATAGTAAGCTCAAATAAGCGTTTAATTTGAAAATTTTGTTTGAATTGATATTTGAGAAAATATTTTATATAGCGAATTTCGGTTGAGTGAAATACAGTTTATACCTCACCCCGCCCTACGGGCACCCCTCTCAGCTACTTTGGAGAGGGGAAGGGGGTGAGGTTTCGAGTGTATTGTACTCAACTGAAAACTGCTATAGCCCTCTTCTGTCACTCTCCGAAAACTTTTGTTTTTTTATAATCTTGAAAACCTTGCATACAAAACCTTGGTGAAGATGAAATTATTAATGCTACCAATAGAATTGTCTTAACAGTAGCTGCTGTTGGTGATTCTTTAAAAGTTGCTTTCAGCAATACTGGTGATGTTTTGCAGGTGAATCTTAATGGTAACGGGCAAAGTGAATTAGAAAATTATTTGTTGAATATCGCTAGCAATCAAGATTTACCTTATTAAGGATAAGAACATTTGATGGGAATTGTAATTAGTTGCAGTTCCCGTTTTTTCTAGAAGACCTATAAAATTATTTCAGAAAAAAATAATCACATAAATATTGACAAGAAACTTTGATTTCAACAAAAATGTATATTTGTTGAATAGAGACATTTATTTGTTGCTTTGTAAATATTCAATAACAAATAAAATCTGCACAATTACAAATAAAAGAGAGAAAAAATAGATTAATATTAATAGCTTTTTTTACGGGATATAAATAATTTGATAGCTCCCGTATTTCAGAAAAAAATCACATAAGTATTGACAAGGAGTCAGAATAATGGGTCAGAATTTAACACCCTCTTTAATTAAGGATATCAATCCTGGTGCAGCCTCTTCTAATCCCAAAGACTTAATTAGCTTTAATGGTGAGTTGTATTTTCTTAGTGGTAATGAAGAGGAGACAAGATTATTTAAGAGCGATGGAACCGCAGCAGGAACAGTTGAGAACTTTTTAAATGCTTTTTTTGACAAAGAATTCGAGTTCGGTGGGAATGTAACCGATCTAATCGCAACTGCTAGCGATCGCCTTTTTTTTGATGGTACAGGAAGATTCCCTTTCGGTGTAAACCGATTTGTTGGAAGTACTGATGGAACTGCTGAAGGAATATCTCAACTATCCTTTCTTGCATTTGGTGGTAATAGAGACAGTTTTACAAGTGGTTTTGTATTAGATTCAGAAAACTTCAATGGTAAACTTGCTTACATTATAGAAACTGTAACTTTTGTTGCAGCTACAAATTTTCCAGTTGATACAAAATTGTTCGTAAGCGACGCGACTCAATCTGGTACAAATGAAATTTTTGCAATAGATAAAAATAGCGAATTTAGGGATTTAATAAAAGAATTGACTAATGTTAATGGAACTCTATTTTTTACTGTTGTTGGAAATAATGGTATTGCTAATCAACTATGGAAAAGTGATGGAACAAATAGTGGTACAGTTTTAGTCAAAAATGTAGGCAAAAATAGTTTTAGCACTTCTGACGGTTCTATTAACCTGACAAATCTAACTGATATTAACGGTATGTTGTTTTTTAGTGGTGAAGATAAAGATTTTATCTTTAATCCTGAAACAAAGAGATTTGATAGCAGAAACAAGGGTGTAGAACTTTTCAAAAGTGACGGTACTGCATCGGGTACGGTTGTAATCAAAGATATCAATCCCGGTGAAGCTTCTTCTAATCCAGATAAATTAACGGATGTCAACGGTACAGCCTATTTTGTTGCTAATGATGGTAAGAATGGAACTGAGTTGTGGAAGAGTGACGGTACTGAATCGGGAACCATTTTAGTTAAGGATATTATTTCGGGTAGCGGAGGTTCTAATCCAGATAATTTGACTAACGTTAACGGAACTTTGTTTTTTACCGTTAATGATGGAAGTAATGGTACCGAACTTTGGAAAAGTGATGGAACACAATCAGGTACCAATTTGGTTAAAAATATAAACCCTGGTGGAAATTCTTCTAATCCAGATAATCTGACAGTTTTTCAGAATATTCTATATTTCACCGCAGACGACGGTAGTAATGGAGTTGAGTTGTGGAAGAGTGATGGAAGCGAATCGGGTACTGTTTTAGTTGGTGATATTAATCCTGGAAATGCTTCTTCAAATCCTCAAGAGTTAACTGTAGTTGATGGTGAACTGTATTTCAGTGCTGATGATGGTAGTAATGGTAGGGAATTGTGGGGTTTGACTGAAGGTGGTACACAACCGAATCAAGATTTAATTTTGGGTACGGATTCTAATGATGTACTTTTGGGTAAAGAACAAGATAATATCATCGATGGTTTGAAGGGTAATGATACTTTGACTGGTGGAAGTGGTAAGGATGTTTTTGTTTTGTCTTCCGAATTTGGTAATGATTTGATTACTGATTTTACCCTTGGTGAAGATGAAATTATTAATGCTACAAGTCGTATTGTTTTTACAACTATGGCGGATGGTGATTCTTTAAAAGTTGCTTTCAGCAATACTGGTGATGTATTGCAGGTGAATCTCAACGGTAACGAGCAAGGTGAATTAGAAAATTATTTGTTGAGTATCGGTAGCAATCAAAATTTACCTTATTAAGTTTTATTTATCGGGAAATCAAAAAATGTTGATTTTATAAAATATTTTCTGTATTTGCGATAAAATTTCAGTTTGTAGCAAGGGGCGTTAGCCCCATCTGAAAGCACGGGGGATGTAGAACCTCGACCAATTTTATACAATCTTGATTTTATCTTTCTAGAATAGCAAAATACAGTTATGAAAAGATTCAAAAGTATAATTTTAATTATATTAATATCATTCTTTTTTACTACAATATCTCCGATTCTAACAAGACCAGTTTTTTCCAATCCTCCTCAAATTGAATATTTATTAAATAGAGGTAAAACACTTTACGACATAGGAAGATTTCAGGAAGCTATAGATTTATTAAAGCAAGCAGCTTCAAGGTATGAGGCTAATGGAGATAAATTAAATCAAGCAATGGCTTTAAGTAATATGTCTTTGGCTTATCAAAAATTAGGGCAATGGGAAGAAGCTGAGAACAATATTAATCATTCATTGCAATTATTGTACAATTTACCCAAAAATATAGTTTATGCTCAATCATTAGATATTAAGGGAAAGTTGCAATTTGAAAAAAGACAATTTCAAAATTCAATAGTTACTTGGGAAGAAGCTGCAAAAATTTATTCTCGCCTTGATTTACAACCAGCTTTAATTCAATCCCGAATCAATCAAGCTCAAGCAATGCAAGCTTTGGGGTTATTTATAAAAGCACACAAGACTTTGGTTTCTGTTAAAGAAAGTTTAGATAAGCAACCATTGTCGGTTTTAAAATCTGTAGGCTTGCGTAGCGTTGGGGATGTTTTGCGAATTATTGGGAATTTAGATGAGTCTAAAGAAGTTTTGCTGGAAAGTTTGGATATCGCATCCTCGTTAAAAGCTAATCAAGAAAAGAGTGAAGCTTTAGTGAGTCTGGGTAATACAGTTAGAATTCAAGAAGATATAAATTATCAAACTTTAGCGATCAATTTTTATCAACAAGCAGCGAATATCGCACCTTTAAATTCTAGTTTACGCTTACAAGCTCAATTAAATATTTTAAATTTACTTGTGGCTATGGAAAATGTCAATGCTGCTTCATATTTGATACCTCAAATAATAAATCAAATTAAAAATCTTCCAGCTAACCGTGAATCTGTTTTTATCTCTATAAATTTTGCCAAAACATTAGAAAAAATTAAGCAAAAAACTAAGATAAAAACAGTCTCATGGTTAGATATTGCTCAAATATTATCAACCGCAGTTGAGCAAGCACAAACCATACAAGATAAACGAGCCTTGGCATATGCCCTGGGAAATCTTGGACAACTTTATGAACAAACCGAACAATTAAATCAAGCGCGAAAACTTACTCAAAAAGCATTAAATACCTCTAATTCTATCAGAGCAAACGATATTAGCTACCAGTTTCAATGGCAAATGGGAAGATTGTACCGGCGACAAGGAGATATCAAAAAAGCAATTCGATATTATGATGCAGCATGGAAAATTCTCAAGTCTTTGCGTAGCGATTTGGTTGCTGTAGATTCCAAGGTGCAATTTTCTTTCCGCGATAGTATAGAACCAGTTTACAGACAATATGCTGATTTACTTTTAAAGACTGCTAGAAATAAACAACCAAGTAAACAAAAATTGATTACGGCTCGCGAGGTAATTGAATCTCTTCAGCTAGCACAAATAGATAATTTCTTTAATTCTGCTTGTTTTAATACAAAAGTTGTCCTTGACGATATAGTCGATCAACATAATTTAAAAACTGCTGTAGTTTATCCAATTATTTTACCCGATAGATTAGAAGTTATTCTCAAATTACCTTACTCATCCCTTGTAAGTTACTCTAATTATATATCTCAAAAGGAAGTAGAAGAAACTATTGAAAAATTACGAGATGATATCGAAGAACATAAGATTGGCGGAGATAATCAAGCCCAGTTTCAAAAATTATATAGTTGGCTGCTTCAACCGGCAGAAAAATATCTAGAAAATAGTAATATTGAAAGTCTAGTCTTTGTACTTGATGGTTCTTTACGTAATATTCCTCCTGGGGTTCTTTATGATGGAAGAAAGTATTTGGTCGAAAAATATAATGTCGCTGTAAGCCCTGGTTTACAACAATATGAATTAAAACCACTGCAAAAAACAAGATTCAATCTTTTAACTGCTGGTTTAAGTGAAGAACGCGATAATTTTCCTAAACTTGATTATGTTGAAAAAGAATTGCAGCAGATTAAATTACATGTCTCGGATGCTAAAATACTTCTAAATGAAAAATTTACAAGTAATGCTGTTGAAAAACAGGTAAATAAGAAATCTTACCCTATAGTTCATTTAGCAACTCACGGTCAATTTAGTTCTAATTCCGATGAAACTTTTCTGTTAGCATACGATGGAAAAATTAAAGTCAAAGAACTTAGTCAATGGCTTCACAATAGAAGAGAAAATTTTCCCGAACCTATAGAATTGCTGGTTTTAAGTGCTTGCGAAACAGCTACTGGAGATAAACAAGCTGCATTAGGGCTTGCAGGTGTTGCTATTCAAGCAGGTGCAAGAAGTACGGTTGCATCTTTATGGGCTTTAAATGATGCTTCGACTGCCGAATTAATGAATCAGTTTTATCAACAGTTAACTAAGCCTAATATTACTAAAGCACAAGCCCTACGTGATGCTCAATTAAGTTTATTAAAGCATGAAGAATACAGCATTCCTTATTTTTGGGCACCTTATGTTCTCATAGGTAATTGGCTTTAGAAGTTTTTTCTTAACACATATCTTGCACCATTCCTGTGGAAGCACAAATAAACCGGGTTTCTCCGAACTTAAAACATAATGATTTCGTTGAGTGATTTGCAAGAAACCCGGTTTCTCGTCGAGATGAAAGAGATGAATTAAGAAAGATTTAACAAAAATTTTTCAATCAGTGGTAGCTTTGATGTCACCTTAGTTTTAATAAAATACATTATATAAATTTATCTTTTAGGGAAGGATTGCAATTTTTTGAATAGGTACGCCCTTGCAGGGTGTCAGGTAAAATGATTGTTAAAAATTAGACTGCTTCCATTTTAATTAACTTAGGATGCAAAAATAATATGTTAAGAAGAATTAAGAATAAAAGCTGCAATAAATTTACTTTAAGTTTAAGTTTACTAAGTGTAGGTATGTTCCTAGTTCCACACAAAGAAGCAGCTTTTGCCCAAATTAGTTCTGATGGGACTTTACCAAATAATTCTCAGATTAATAAACAAGGAAATATTTACAATATTACCGGCGGTAAGGAAGCTGGTAATAATCTTTTTCACAGTTTTGATAAATTTTCTGTACCTAATGGTAGTGAAGCATATTTCAATAATAATCTTAATATCCAAAATATTTTTGGTCGGGTAACGGGGAAGTCAATTTCTGAAATTAATGGCTTGATTCGTGCTAACGGTACGGCTAATTTATTTTTGATGAATCCTAACGGTATTGTATTTGGTGAAAATGCCAAGCTCAATATTGGTGGTTCGTTTACCGCAACTACGGCTGAGGCTTTTAAGTTTAGTGATGGTAAGGAGTTTAGTGCCGTAAATCCGGAAGATAAACCGCTATTAAGCGTTAATGTCCCTTTAGGGTTGCAGTATGGAAAAAATCAAAATGCAAGTATTACTAACTCAGGAAACTTAACTGTTAACAATGGCAAAAATATCACTCTTATCGGTAATAGTTTTGAAAATCAAGGTAATTTAGCAGCTAACAACGGACAAATATCGATAGCTGCGATTGCGAATCAAGGTTTTGCAAATTTGGGAGCATCTGGAGAATTATTGAGTTTAGTATCTCAACCGGTAGATAGGATTGATAATAATACAAGCAATATTGGCACTGTTATTAATCGAGGTAGTATCAATACATCCAACTTGCAATCGGGTAATGGTGGAAAAATAATTGTATTGGGAGAAAAAATAGGTTTATTAGAAAACTCATTTTTTAATACTTCAGGAAATGCAGGTGGTGGTGAAGTAATAATCGGAAAGAGCAATACTACTGCAACTTATATTGGTGAAAATGCATTTATCAAAGCTGATGCTTTAAATACAGGAGATGGCGGTAATATTACTGTCTTTGCAACAGAATCAACTCGTGCTTATGGAACATTGAGTGCTAGAGGTGGTTTAAATAATGGCAATGGTGGTTTTGTTCAAACGACTGGGAGTAATTTTTTAGATGTTAAAGATATAAATGTCGATACTAATTCTAATAACGGTTTAAGTGGTAATTGGTTGCTCGGTAGTAGTAATATATTTCTTGGTTCCGGAGATAGTTTGAATAGCAGTTCTAATAGTCAATCTAATAATAACTTTGCTATTTTTCAACCTGGAAACAGTACTACTGCATTAGATATTTCTACTATTAGTAAAAATTTGGAGACGGGAAATAATATAACTATCGCAGCGACGAAGACTGGGAATCAGGAAGGAAATATTAAGAGTGAAAAAGTTAGCATTATACCACAGAATAATAATCCCGTTTTGTTAACTTTTCAAGCGGACAATGATATTGTTTTCCCAACAGGTAATATTCAATCGGTAAATCAACGCTTAGGTATAGTATTTCAAGCTGATAGCGATAACAACGGTAAGGGTAGTATTAGTTTTGGTAACGGTGTTAGCACAAGCTTTGTGATTGACACAAAAGGAGGAATATTTAGAGCATCAGCAGCTTCTATTTTATTCGATGGTGCTGAGATTATGAGTAAAAATACCAGTGTAAATGATTCAGAAGAAATGGCGATCGCCACACCAGGTTCAGCAGTGGTGAAAAACAGTGGCATCATTCAAGAAAAAGCTGGTGTTGGAAATTCCGGCGATATTAATATCAATGTCAATGGCTCTATTACATTACGGAGTAGTGGCATTGTTCAAGAAACTGATAATGGGATAAATGGTGGTGATATTAATATCAAAGCTGATTCTCTGTCTCTTCAAGGAGGAATTAATAACAATACCAATGGCAATGGGGATGCTGGTAATATCAATCTTCAAGTTAATTATTTTTCATTAAAAAAAGGAGCAATAAGTAGTATAACTAACGGTAGTGGTCGCAGTGGATTAGTAACAATTGAAGCAGATGCATTGGATTTCAATATGGGTCTTATCCGAAGCTTAACAACAGGCGATGGCGATGCTAATGATGTTGTGATTAATACTGGTACAGCTTCATTCAAAAAAAGTGGTTTATCTACAGAAACTGTAGGAAAGGGTCATGCTGGCAATATTTTTATCAATGCAGATGATAAGATACTTCTTGGAAAAAATGGTTTTTTGAACAGTGGCTCTACTGGATTGGGTGATAGTGGTGAAATAACTATAAATTCTGGCTCGCTGATATTAGACGATGCGAGAATTGGTTCTAATAGTGATAATGAAAATGGGTTAGATTCTATTGCGATTCCTGGAAATATTGATATCAATGCCGATTCAATTTTATTACAAAATAATAGCACTATAGCTAGCATCACTTTCAGTGATAGAAATGCAGGCAAAATTACGCTTGAAGCCGATAATATAACTTTGAGAAATAGTAGCAATATTGTTACTAAGACAGCAAAAAATTCTACTGGAAATGCAGGAAAGATTATAGTTAAGGCAGGTTCTATTTTATTTGAAAACGAACTTCAATTTATTAATGAAAACCCAAAGAAAATTAATAGTTTAAGCAGCAACACTGAAGGTACAGGTAATGCTGGAATTATAGAAATTACAGCAGACAAAATAATTTTGCGAAATAAAGGCGGAATTGGTATCGATACCGAAAGTGAAGGAGATGCAGGTAAACTAACCCTAAAAACATCTTTGTTGCAAGTAGAAAACTCGCGTATAGAAGATGATGCAGGTATAGATAGTAGTTCTACAGAGAAAGGTGAGGCTGGAGAACTTGATATCACCGCCGATAAAATTGTATTAGACAATAGCGATATTAAAGCTCAAACAGAATCTGGAAAAGGTGGAAATATCAATCTAAATTTCACAGAGCTTTTATTATTACGCAATAATAGCGCAATTTCCACTGAAGCAGGAAGTTTAGGTGGTGGGAGCGGGAGCGGTGGCGATATTAATATAGATGCTCCTGATGGTTTTATAGTCGCTGTTCCAAATGAAAATAGCGACATTACTGCTAATGCTTTTGAAGGCACAGGTGGCAATATTACAATTACTGCTGCTGGTATATACGGTATTCAATTTCGTGAAGAACGAACTCCAATAACCAGCGATATTAACGCCAGTTCCGAGTTAGGTATAGATGGTAATGTTGAAATTAATACTCCCGATTTAACTTCTGACAATAAATTAGCCGAGTTACCATCTATACCTATTACCTCGGAATTAGCTCAGGGTTGCTATAGTCCCGGTTATGCTCAAAACCAATTTTTTATAGTTGGACGTGGTGGCTTACCCCCCAAACCTGAAGATATCTTTACACCTTCGGCAGTACGAGTTGAATGGGTAAATCCCGAATCAAATAACAAAAACAGTTTGCCAAATAGAAATATTGACGTTGAAAGAAATACAAAAAAACCAAAACGCATTGTAGAAGCTACAGGCTGGATATTAAATGAAAAAGGCGAAATTATATTTACAGCGGATGCACCTGTTATAGCTACAGGAGATAATTCCATGCAATCTAATAACTGCGAATTAGTAAGGGAGGTTGACAAATAAATCAGCTAATTTTCTTTTTTTTTGTTGAAAGCCCCATTGATTTGAGCAAGCGGGTAACGTGATAATTACTAACACTTATTTCTAGCTCTTTTTCTAGATGTTTATTTAACCATTGTGCAGTCCAACGCTCGAATGCATAACCATAATCTCGCGGACTAGTTGATACAAGTTCTTTTAAACGTTGAATGTACTGTTCGTTAACAATTTTTGGTCTTCCTATAGGGGAATCATTCCACTTATAGAATTGACCTGCTTTTGCTATAGAAATCCAGTATCTTGCAGCTTCTTGAGAACAACCTAGTTTTCTACATATTTGTGTCTGAGATTCACCTGCATCTGCTAGTAAGATAATGTTAATTCGACGACGGAATTCAGGACGTAAATTATTTTCTAGGTTTTTTTCTAATAACTGACGCTGGCAAGGTGTTAAGTACAAACTTTGAGCGACTTTCATTCTTCTTCCCTGGAATACTTTTATCTAACATCTAGTTTCATTAGAAATGTTTGTGTAATAAAGATGAGAAATATTGAAGTTTAGACATACAATATATTTCATCTTTATAAAGTAGATTCGGATAGGCAGGATGCCTACAATAGCTTGCAATACAAGGCTATATATTGACACATGGAGTATCAAGTAAATCCGAATTCCATTATTTCTACCAGATGTCCTTAATTAGTTACTGCGTCGCTCAAATAATTTTTTCGCTAACTAAAGCTGAAAAAATCTCTTTCTTCATCAAAAATTTATATTATTACAATTCATTAATTTTTGCTTATAAAGAAAATTAATGACAACCTTAAGAAGGGAGACAAGCATAATTTACACAAATATAGCGTTTTTCACGCTTATTGCAATACAAATTTAACCTCACCCTATGCAGCCTCTCAGCTACTTTGGAGAGGGATGTCCGAGAAGACAGGGTGAGGTGGGGGAGTGTATTGGACTCAACCGAAAAACCCTATATGTGAAACGACTAAGGCGATAGAATATAGTTTTAAAAAAGAAAATTAAGTAGTGGTGAATTATATTCCCCGGTGAGCTATGGAAATAGAACCGTAATCAAATCTAAATAATAAAATCTTCGCTGAAACTATTTTTCCCTAAATTTATTTGTATAGTGAACCGCTCTCCTGGCTCGCCGCTTAAATCTAACTGAATATGCTGATTGGATTGTTCTGTTTTAGTATCTAATACTGTTTGATGGTACTCATCAAGAAGCATTATTTGCAGGTTTGCGGGTAAATAGTTTTGACTCAAATACGGTTTAAGTTCTATAAGAATATTAATATTTGACTTCGATTCTGGGGTGACAGTGAGAATTAAAGCAACTAACTCTGTTGGATTGCCTAACTTTACAAGTTTGCAGCGCTGACAATGATTACAATGATTAACTTTCAGTTTGCCTCTAAAAACCATAGCAGGCTGATTTATTTGCGAGCCTAAAACGGTTTCAACTGTTTCCCAACCACTTTCAAATATGTTTTGAAACCATTGACTCAATTTAACTAATGGCTTGAGTTTATACAGGTATGAAGGTAAATCTTCAATTGAACGTAAATTATGTAAAGGTAAGTCTTCTCTTGCTAATTCATCAGATGTAAATCCTTTTAATATTGCTTCGTTTTGTGACTCATCAATTTCTACTATTACAAACCCAATTCTTTCCAAACCAATTAATGAAGGAATGTGGCATTTTGAGGCACCTTTTGTTACGCCACGACATTCTAAACTGCCTTTACCAGTTACCCATAAATCTGCTACGTCTTCAGTTAAGCGTACCGAAGAATTCCAACTATCTCCTGCGGTGATATTAGTAGAAATACCAATTATACGCAAATAGTTGTTCACAGCACATATGGCAATAGTATTAAGATACACTTGTTGTGCCTTTTCCGATGTTGGATTTGGCTGCTCGTTAGCAAATTGCCGCGCTATATGTAAAATGTCTGATGTCAACGGTATCGGAATTGACCAATCCTCGTCCGAAAATTGGTTGTTTTTATTCATGGCACTTGTTTTTGGGTAGTTTAGCGCTATTGGCAACAATAGCTGCCGAAATCTATGTAACCTTGAGATAAACCGAATTTCCGGAGTAGAGGTAAGCATTTACGGTTGTAAAATTTGGGTAAATCTTGAGTCTCTTTTGGATTTAGGTTAAATTCTGCGGCTATTGTCTGCCAAGAAGGTGTATCTGGAGGAAGCCGCCTTAAAATTAAAGCTTGAGCGTTAATTTCGGGACGTTTGCGGAAGCAAATATTGCGTAATTGTTTGTCTGGATCTTGCTGTACCCATAAGATAGTTTTGCGCCAAATTTCCATCGCTGGCTGGATGTCTGGGGAAGCAATATCATCTATGGGGTTATTTGTCACTCCCTCTTCTGTAGGTTTAGCTATTAAAAATCGTCTTAGTTGTCTATTTTTTCCATCCCTGAGTCTTCTCAATCGCTTTTTAAGTTCATCATCAAGCCAAACAATCACAGTATTAATTTCGGGATTGTATTCTTCTGGATGCTGACAGCAATATTCCCACATTTCTTGAAGAGCATCATTATAGTACGATGTATGCTCTTTCCAAAGCTTTCCAGATTTCATTACTAATAGATATACCTTAGCCAAGACTTGCTGACGCTCCAAACTTTGGGGTGGGTATTTACAGGCTGTAGCTATAAGCTGACGGAGTTTAAAATCTAGCTCTTTCATAAATTGATATACGAAAATGTTTTACATTACCCTTAAAGTTATTAAGAGTCTGTAATGACACTTGATAAAATTACACTTTCGTATAGTATTATTTCGCGCTAGCTAAATAAATGATATCTATAATGGACTCTTTGTTATCCTCACTATATATTTGCTTTAATTAGTTACTACGATGAACAAAGAGGTTTTTCGCAGATTATGATGAATCATTTTTTCCAATTTAGATTTCTGAACCAAAATTATTTTTAGCAATTAAAGCAGATATAATTCGATAATTTTGCCAAATAATATACTTCTTGAACATCATTTAAGGAATTATTATAGTCATACATCCCTAGAGAAGTGTGTAATTCTCGGCTAGCAGTGTAATTTGTACTAAAGTGTTATTAGTAACTATACTTGCTTAAGTAGCCCCAGACTTATAGCCCGTGCATAATTTAGCGGAATCTCGTACAGAATTGGTATAACTTAGTTCACATCTTACATGATTTTCTGTAATTAGAGACAGTTATAACCTCCTAATAATTTTTCTTCGGTTGACGGTGGGAAGTAAACCATCATTAGGGAGATCCAAGAAATAAAATCTCCTACCGTTTTACAAATATTCCGGTCAAAACCTAGATACACTGGGGTGTCCCCTTTGGGGCGACACGGACGTTGGCACATTTTATTATCTGTAAAACCGGTTTTCTTGAGTCTTAAGTTTGATTTAATAAATGACCTGTAATTATCGTATTCGTCAGTTAAATTTAAAGTTAATTTTCATATCTGTAATTTGATTTGCGAAATTTATGTTTTTGTACCGTAGTAAATACTTAGGAAAACCTGTACATCATTAAAGATTTAAGTTGATCGATAAATATAATTCGATACAGGTTTTAGATTATGCCCGCATAATTTCACCAAAATGCATCAGTTAAATTCTCGGGAAAAAGCATCTGCTCTGATATTGTTTGAGTCTGGCGTGTATTCGCCTTAGTTCGAGCAAATAAATTACAAGGCTTTCTTGCATAAGTTCCGAAAGCTTGAAATATTAAAAATAAGGACAAATCTACAGCCTAATTACAAGCAAGACTAAATAATTTATCTTAAATTACAGCTAATATTATTTTTTCGCTTTTAAAGCTGCCAAAAAAACTGAATTTCACGAAATATGCACAACCAAACAACATAGTTGAATATTTAGTCTTTTTTTACGAAAAATATAAGGAGGTTCCATCAATGTTAACTAAAGTTTCAGAACGAAAAATGCACCTCATTCGATGGATAATTGTCATTGGCTGGTTGCTACTAATTTTATCTTTGTTCTATGATCCCATCACAGAGAATTGGACAAACCCAAATAACTTTTTTTCACCTTTGCGCGATTCTCTTCCATGCGTCTTAGTTCAAGGACAATGTTTACCCGAAAAGCCCTATCCAATAGGAGCTAGAGTTTTCTGGGGGATGGTTATTCCTAGCGCGATCGCAATTTTATTAGTTTTCGGGCACGAAACTTGGCGACGTATTTGCCCCCTATACTTTTTATCCCAAATTCCTCGTGCTTTAGGATTAAAGCCACTATTAAACATCGAACAAAATCGTTGGTTAGTTCAAAACCACTTTTACTTACAGTTCGCTTTGTTATTTATTGGTTTAAATTCACGGATTTTATTTATTAATTCTGCCAGGTTAATTCTGGGTATCTTTTTACTCTCAGTTATACTATCAGCAATAACCATAGTTTTTCTTTATGGTGGTCGTAGTTGGTGCCATTATGTCTGTCCATTCGGAATTGTACAGATTGTGTTTACCGGACCAAAAGGTTTATTAGGAAGTAATGCTTCATCCGCGATTCCTGGTAGTATTACGCAATCTATGTGTAGAAATGTAGATGAAAAAACTAGACAAGAAACAAGTGCTTGTATTGGTTGTAAATCTGCTTGTTTTGATATCGATGCAGAAAAATCTTATTGGCAAGAGTTGCGAACGCCAGGAAGGAAATTGGTTCAATACGGCTATCTAGGATTAGTTATTAGCTATTTCGTCTACTATCGTTTGTATGCTGGTAATTTCGACTATTACTTTTCTGGTGCTTGGACTCATGAAGAAAATCAGTTAGGAAGTCTTTGGAAACCCGGATTTTATATTTTTGAACAAGCAATTAATATACCAAAGATTGTTGCAGTTCCCTTAACTTTTCTTATAGGTGTGACTATCACTTATTGGATTTGCCGAAAACTAGAAAAACTTTTTACTGCTTATGTAAAACGAAAGCAGCCCCACATAAGTTATCAACAGGTTTTACATCAGTTTTTCTCGCTGTGTACTTTTTTCGCTTTTAACTGCTTTTTTATATATGGAGGTCGTCCAGAAATCATTAGATTACCTATGATTGGACAATTATTGTTCAATGCTATTGTAGTATTTGTTAGTGCTTTTTGGTTAATTCACGCTTGGAATCACAGTGAAGAAAAGTACAACAAAGATAGTTTAGCCCATAGTTTTCGTCGCCAAATCGAGAAGTTGTCAATGGATATATCTTCATTGATAAATCAACGTTCTTTAAATGATTTGACATCGGATGAATTATTTTTACTTGCATCTGTTATACCGAAATTTAGAGATAAATAACGGAGGCAAATTTATAAATATATATTTGAAGATGGTTTAGCTAAGAATAATTTTACTTCGGGAAATAGCTTTGAACATTTATGCGAAATGCGATTTCATTTAGGTTTAAATGAAAGAACACATTATTCAATATTATCGGAAATTTCTGAAGAAAATCCTGAGTTATTATATAAAACTCAATATAAAGCAAAATCTTCTCCAACCAATCAATTATCTTCTGAAAACAGCGAAAATTCTTCAGAAGCAGACCAGCCAACAATTATTAGACGCAAACGACATTAGTCTAATTGATTTAGTTATTTATGGATAAATTATTAATGTCAAAACATTATGGTTAAAAATTATGAAGATTAAAGCATTCAATTATATTACTGGTTATTTTCAGGAAAAGCTGATTGAATTTACCGAAGAAAATCCATCTAAATGTCTAATTGGAAGACATCAAAACTGCGATTTTGTTCTTAATAGCCCTGAAGTAAGTCGGATACATGGCATAATTTTGTATCAAGAAAAGAAATACTATTATATTGACCTTGCAAGTACCGATGGTTCTAGGGTTAACAATCAAGCGGCAACTGTAAACGAAAGTATTTTGTTACAGATAGGTGACACTATTCGGATTGGGGATTTTGTTGTTTTATTTGAATTTGAACAATCAATTTTGGATTGCGATGACCAGATTTTATCTGATGCCAATACATTGATTATTCCGAATACAAATCAACAGCAACAACCAACAGAATTCATAGTCAAGTGCTGCGACATAGTTGAAGAAACTGATAATGTGAAAACCTTCCGTTTAGTCGCTGAACCACCTATTTTATTTAATGATGTATCCTTTAACTACAAACCCGGACAGTTTGTCATGTTGGACTTAGAAATTGGCGGCAAACAAGTCAAACGTCCTTACTCTATTTCTTCAAGCCCTTCACGACCTTATAATTTAGAAATAACAGTGAAGCGCGTTTCTGCACCACAAAATCAACCATATTTATCTCCTGGGTTAGTTTCTAATTGGTTACATGATTACTTTAAAGTTGGAGATCAACTAAAAATCAGTCCCCCGATGGGTGATTTTAACTATTTTGAAAATTCTCATAAGAAACTTTTATTTATTAGTGCTGGTAGCGGAATTACACCTTTGATGTCAATGTCTCGTTGGCTTTGCGATACCAATGCAAATATTTCAGTAATTTTTATCCATAGCGCTCGCACTCAAGAAGATATTATTTTCCGAGAAGAGTTGGAATTGATGGCTGCGAAATATCCTAATTTTAAATTAGCTATTAATCTAACTGGCAAAGAATTAGATTTAAATTGGACTGGTTACAAAGGTAGATTAAATGAAACAATGCTATTAGAAATAGCTCCCGATTTTGTAGAACGTATTGCTTATGTTTGTGGCTCTGAAAGTTTTCTGGAGAGCGTTCAAACTATTTTAGGGAAACTCAAATTCCCCATGGATAATTATTATCAAGAGAGTTTTGGTTTATCCAAAGCTGTGCAAACAGTTTCAATACCTACTTCCGAATCAGTTATAGTTTTTACAAAATCCGGACAGGAGGTAATTACCTCGAATGATGAAACTATTTTAGAAGCCGCTCAAAGAGAAGCTATTAGTCTTCCTTATGCTTGCCAGATGGGCGTTTGCGGGCAATGTAAACTACGCAAAGTATCTGGAAAAGTTACTTATGATAAGGACTTTGGATGCGATGATGATTATGTTCTTACCTGTGTGGCTAAAGTTGCTGAGAATGTGGTGATTGAAGGGTGAAACAGTGAGCAGTGAGCAGTGAGCAGTGAGCAGTTAGCAGTTAGCAGTGAGCAGTGAGCAGTTAGCAGTGAGCAGTGAGCAGTTAACAGTGAGCAGTTAACGGTTGCTTCCGGCTTATGTATGGTGGTGGATGGCTCCCGCCACCAAAGCTTTCCAGCAATTGCTGGGGCACCCGGAACTCATGTGATACAACTGGTAACTGTTCACTGTTAAGTAGGTCGGTACAGAAAATTTAGCCCTCGAAAAGGCAAAAGGCAATAGGCTGTCTTGCAATAGGTACAAGAGTTTGAGTTGAATTTACTTTTCTTAACATAGAAATATTTTTTCACGCTGACTTACTTAACTGATAACTCTTAACTGATAACTGTTCACTGTTCACTGTTAACTGTTTTACAGTAAGTGTCGGGGTTTTAGATTTTGGATAAAATTATCAATAGTTTCACTTAAAAATATTTCAATTATGGAAAAAATTCTTATATGATATGCGAAATCTAAAATTGAATGAGTTATGAGAAAGTTAGTAGTACTTAAGCTCGATGGTGATTTGCTCTCAGGAGTGCGGGCAACATTGGAAATTGGAAGTGAAGGGGCGCGTCCAACTACAGAAGTTACCTGTAATTTACCTGCAATGGAGCAGATGGTAAATGCAATTGATGAATGGCATTCACTCTATGGAAGTAACGGTTCCTTATCACGCATCAAAGTTAATAAAATTGTTTACGGTTCCCTATCAGAAAACAGAAAAAATTGCCATAAAAAAGCCTGTGAGTTGCGTAATTATCTCAATGAGTGGCTTTTGAGCGAGTCATTTCGACCAATTCGTGAGAAATGGCTGAAATATTTGATGCCATCTGATGAAATACGAGTGCTGATTAATACGAATAATTTACAGCTTAAAAAACTTCCCTGGCATCTATGGGATTTAGTCGATTGCGATTATCCTAAAGCTGAAATTACTTTGAGTGCTTATAATTCAGATGGGATAGATATACCGCAGACATCTATCTCAGGGAAGAAAGTTAAAATTTTAGCGATTTTGGGTAATAGCGATGGAATTGATGTAAGACAAGATAGACAGTTATTGGAAAATTTGAAAAATGCAGATACAACCTTTTTAGTACAACCTCGAAGACAAGATATTAACGAGCATTTATGGAACCAGCATTGGAATATTTTATTTTTTGCAGGGCATAGTCAAACCGAAGATGATACAGGTAGGATATACATTAATCAAGAAGATAGTTTGACTATTGCCGAACTCAGATATGCTTTGAAAAATGCGGCTCGCAACGGTTTGCAATTAGCAATTTTCAATTCTTGTGATGGATTGGGGTTAGTTGCAGAACTACAGGATTTGCATATTGGGCAAATTATCGTAATGAAGGAACCCGTTCCAGATTTTGTTGCTCAACAATTCTTAAAGTATTTTCTGACAACTTTTTCTGCTGGAGAGTCAATATATATTGCTGTTCGCACAGCTAGAGAAAAGTTGCAAGGATTAGAAGCAGAATATCCTGGTGCTAGCTGGTTGCCTATAATATGCGAACATCCGACAATCAAACCGATGCAGTGGAAGAAATCGGTTAATTCTCCTAGAAACAGCTTGAGAAAAATGGTTTTAGCCAGTATGTTAATTACAAGTTTGATTTTGGGAGTTCGAGGACTGGGGTTTCTGAAAAAATGGGAATTGCAAGCTTATGATTTTTTGATGCGATCGCGTCCTGATGAAGGTCCTTCAGAAAGATTATTAGTTGTAGGAATAAGGGAAACAGATTTTCAGCTACCCGAACAAAAAGATAGAAAAGGCTCCTTAGCAGATACTGCATTACATAAATTGCTACTAAAGCTTGAACCTCATCAGCCTAGAGTGATTGGATTGGATATCTTTCGCGATTTTCCGGTAAACTCCCAACAGAAAAAATTAAAAAGTCAATTATTAAATAGCGATCGCTTCTTCGCAATATGTCATGTGGGAGAACCAAGTGGAGATTCCCCAGGTATCGCACCTCCACCGGAACTACCAGAAGAGCGTCTGGGTTTTAGTAACGTTCTGCTTGATGATGATGGTATTTTGCGCCGCTACATTCTATCAATGGATGTACCGATTAGCTCAAATTGTCCTACTACTTGGTCTTTTGGTTTCCAATTAGCATTACATTATTTAAAAGACGAAAAAATTCAACCCGAATTCAGGCAGGGTAATTGGCATTTAGGTGATGTTGTTTTTTCGCGTTTGAGCCAGAACAAAGGTGGTTATCAAAAAACAGATACTTGGGGAAATCAAATACTACTGAATTATCGTTCTTATCGTTCCCCCAATCAAATTACTAATATTGTTTCTCTTAAAGATGTCCTAGCAGGTAAAGTTACACCAGAACAAATCAAAGACAAAATTGTTATTATTGGTGTAATGACATCAACTTCTAGCGACCATTTTCGCACTCCCTACAGTGATAAATTACCACTGTCCGACCAATATACTCCCGGAGCAATAGTACACGCTCAAGCAGTCATCCAAATACTGAATGCAGTATTAGATAAACGTTCTCTGCTATCACCAACATCACTATGGTTAGAAATATTATGGATTTGGTCTTGGGCTTGTTTTGGAGGCTTTTTAGCTTTGCGAATTCATTCGTTGCGTTTATTAGTCAGTGCAACTGTAATAACTATTTTGATTATGTATGGAGTTTGCTTTTTTATATTTATTAATGGTATTTGGTTGCCGGTGATTCCATCAAAATTAACTTTGCTATCAACTACGGGATTTTTAGCGATCATTTATAAATATAAGCCAGAGCTAGGACTTTGATAAATTTCCAACTTATGGCTAATACCGCTAGATTTCAAAGATTTATACTATATCTACACATAACTATGAATTAATATTCTAAATAAAACTTAAAATAAATTTTAGGAAAAGTTAGATATAGTTAGCTAGAATTATAGTTGACTTTATAGTTTCTTTAAGGAAAATTAGTTGAGATCAATATCTTCGATATTCAATTCATAAATTAATCTATTTAATCCATATATAGGAATCCGTTTTGGTTTTTGTTCGCGCAGCGTGGCGAAGCCATAATTATTGGTGTGGGTAGGCAAAAGGCTGTCTTGCAAGAGGCAAAAGGGTTTTAGGGAATTAAAGGGTACTGAGTTTTTTTCAATTTTCAAATA
>JBCBPQ010000104.1:0-22352 GCA_039820645.1 Cyanobacteria bacterium J06633_8
GTACTGTATTTAACAGCTACTTTCCGGATAAAACTGTATAAATATGTTTGGGTGTAGATATTTTGCATACAAAAATCCCCCAGCGTGCTTGTAGGCTTACCGGGGGAGTTAGTTATCAGGGTGCATCTACCAATTACATGTACTGTATTTAACAGCTACTTTCCGGATAAAACTGTATAAATATGTTTGGGTGTAGATATTTTGCATACAAAAATCCCCCAGCGTGCTTGTAGGCTTACCGGGGGAGTTAGTTATCAGGGTGCATCTACCAATTCTATGTACTCCTTTGAACAATCATTTTCCGGATCAAATTTTAACCCCGGTATCTAAAATTAAAAACAAAAATCCCCCAGCGTGCTTGTAGGCTTACCGGGGGAGACAGTTATCAGGGTGCATCTACCAATTCTATATACTCGTTTGAATAATCATTTTCCGGATCAAATTTTAATTACATATGTAATTAAATAAAAAACCCGCTTTAGTTTTGCGTTTATTGGAAAAGACAGTTATCAATTTGAATCTACCAATTCTATCTACTGCATTTAACAATTACTTATTCAAGTGAATTATAATTTAGATGCAAATAAATTACGCAGATTATAGACAATGCAAAACTAGGTTACTGGTTTGTATCTACTTATTTAATGTAGTATTTGTAGTGCTTTTGTATTAATTATTTGTATTGAGTATATCTGTATATTTTTTTTGAAAACTAATAATGAGAAATAAAAAACCCCCAGTAGAAGGCAGTCAACCAGGGGAGTTCGTTATCAGGGTGGATCTACCAATTAAATGTTCTAAAGTTAATCAGTATCTTCCGGGTAAAATTGTCCAAATGCTGATAAATATTGTATAACAAGCAACTTTGATTAACGTGTTTTGTATATGTCCGCACATTATCAAATATTTCTAAAGCCTTAGCGATCGCAAAAAAACAAAAAAATCATCGTTATTCTTTTTTCGATGAATTTTAATACATTTTGCTGTTGCGATGTTTGTTAACAGCATAAATAAGTAAAAATCTTATTTTTACTGAGGAATTGAAATGCTAAGCATATATATAACTAAGTTAGTTCTAGGCATATTTAGTTTAATCCGGATAAAGTTGTAAAGGTAGATAAACTAAAAAACCACTTTAAAATCAGAAACATGGAAGCTCTTAGATGCATCTAATGTATCAGGAAGAGCGAAACATAGACTTGAAACAAAAGCGTTTCCAAGCAGATAAGTTAGGTAAACAGGAGAAGTTGTGACCCAGGAATTTCACATTTCCGTAACCCCAGTAGGGCAAAACGACTACTTGGTGCGGACGGAACAAGTCGCCCCTGGGGTACCCTTAGCAGAAGAACTGGTAAGGTGGCCGGTGGCTGATTGGTTAGCCGCTGCTGGGAGTTTAATGAACGACCCATTGCAGTCAGTGTTGCAGGGTGACGCGATGGCGTTAAACGCCTGTCTAGAAGAGACAAATGCCAGAAACTCAGTCAATTTGGTGGCACTGGGTCAGCAACTTTATAATGCGCTGTTTCAAGGCACTCTTAGGGACAGTTGGATTACGGCGCAAGGTATTGCCCAAAACCACCAACAGGTATTGCGCTTGCGTTTGGGCTTAAAGGATACGAAATTAGCTCGTCTTCCTTGGGAAGTAATGCATCAAGCCGATCGCCCAATTGCAACCGGTCCTTATATTGCTTTTTCTCGCTATCAAAGCGGAATGAGCGGAACGTCTCGCCTACCATCGAGAAATATTCCCCAGTTATCAACGAATGGTGGAATTAGAGTCTTGATGGTGATTGCTTCTCCTGCCGATCAAGTGCGTCTTAACCTGTTAAAACAAGAAGCCATCAGGCTGCAAGCGGAACTTGAGCGTAAAAACCAAGGCGGGGATCATCTTCCTGAAATTGAACTTTCGGTACTAGAGCAACCTGGAAGAGAAGAATTAACCCAAGCTTTAGAACAAGGAAACTATCACGTTCTCCACTACTCTGGCCATAGTAATTTTGGTGCCAACGGTGGGGAAATCTATTTGGTCAGCGGTAGAACTGGTTTGACCGAAACTCTGTACGGTGATGATTTGGCTGGCTTGCTGGTTAATAATAATATCCAAATGGCGGTTTTTAACTCGTGTTTGGGAACTTATGCTGCCACCTCAGATAGTAATTTAGATACCGGACAGCGCAATCTTACTGAGACTTTAGTCAAGCGAGGCATAAAAAGCGTTTTGGCGATGTCAGAACGCATTCCTGATGAAGTAGCATTAACGTTAACGCAATTGTTTTACCGCAATTTATCCCAGGGATACGCGGTGGATTTGTGCGTAAGTCGGATGCGTCAGGGATTAATTTCTGCTTACAGTTCGCATCAATTGTATTGGGCGCTACCAATCTTATATCTTCAACCAGAATTTGACGGTTATTTAGACCCAGAAGTTTACTTGCCTCAAAGTGGAGAATTATTTAACGAGTACGACCCCAACAGCAGCACAATCCCAACACTTTATGCTGCTAATTCCACATCAAGTTCCGATATGGTTCCAGCAGAAGGAGCAGTCAATTCTTATGGTGTAGAAGACTTAGGCGAAGATATGTGGGGAGACCTTGTTGATGAAATAGAATACGACGACCCAAGTTATTCAGAAGATTCTGCAATTGTTTCGGATTTATTTCGTCAGATAGATGACGAAAAATCTTTGACTGAGCCTGCGATGAATGCTGAGTTAGTCCAAAACGAAGATGATTACGAACAAAGACAATTATCTCCAGATATGGATTATACATCTGAAGATACTTTGATATGGGATGAAAACGATTACCCAACATCAATCGGTTCCCAAAAAAGTTCAGTAATCAACGAAACCGCCAACCAAGATAATTTTGCAGCCCGTTGGGAGCAAAAAAGTCAAGTTACCACCGCATCCGCAAAAGCCGCAGCTAAAAAACAAAAACGAAACCAGCGTTTTACGCTTCTGGGTGTCTTGGCGATAAGCGCAATTGTGGTTGTTGGAGGTATAGATTATTTCAAAACACAGCCAAAACCCCAAACCGATCAAGTAACGATTGTTAGCAAACCGCAGCAATTTAATTTGGAAGATACTTCAACGGAAAATATAACTACATATGCTGGTGAAAAACTTAGAAAAGGTGAAATTAAAGAAGGCCTCAAAGCTGTAGAAACATTGCTCGATCGAGGTGCTTTGAGTAATGCTGAAACCGCATTAGAAAATATTGATAACGAACAACAAATTAATAATTCTCATGTCAACTTTATCAAAGGGCGTTTGGCGTGGCAATTTATTCAACAAGGCGATACCAAATACAGTATTGACGATGCTCGCCGTTACTGGGAAGTTGCTACACAAAAAGACCCAAATTCATTTTTGTATAGAAATGCTTTAGGCTTTGCTTATTATGCAGAAGGCAAGCTTAACCGTGCGAACGATTCTTGGTTTAGAGCTTTAGATTTATCTTTTAAACAAAATCCTGCGGAAAATGTTTCGAATTCAAATAGCTTGATGCCTGTTACTCAAGCAGTTGAGAATCAAGTAGTTGATAAAGAAGCTTTAACGGCTTATGCTGGTTTAGCTTTAAGCTTGTATCAAACTTCCCAAGAACAGCCTTCTGAAAAAAGGTTGAGATATTTGAGAGAAGCCATAAAATATAGCCGTATGGTGATGAAAGATAATTCAGGAAGTTTTCAGAAAAAAAGTTTAGCTCAAAATTGGTTGTGGACTAAACAAGCGGTTCAAGATTGGCAATCTTTACTTCAAGTTGACTAAATCAGTTGAAGTTAAAAGTTATAAAAAATACAAATTCCTTAAGCATTATTTTCGATTATTTTAGCTTTACTTTTAACTTGTCTGTTCTTATTTTAAAATTCACATACTGCCTAGAATAATAGATTTATTCACATTAATTTGGATAATAAATCATCTTAATTAAAAGATTAAGACATGAAAAACCACAATCTATGTTTATTTTTTCCCGGTTACTTCAAGCAGCCGGGAAAAATTATAGGCACTTTTTTGAAAATCAAGTCTTGTAAGTCCCTAAGTCTAAAAATATTATAATAAAACTTTTATATAGGGGTTTTCAGTTAAGTACAGTACAAGTAAAATTGGTGGAAATCGGACGGGTAGGGGTGCGGCTCAGTTTGGGGGAAGAACATCTCCCCACCCCAACTTCTCTCCATCTCACAAAACTGTATTTGACTCAAGTGAAATTGGCTATATTTTCATCTTGATCTTAAGCCCTACATAATTATCAGGATACGGGCATTGTTGGTTTCCGCTACAAGCCTTGTGATTATTTTTTAACCAGCTAAAAGTCTCATACAATGGCAATCAAAAATATGCCTTTGTGCTTAGTCTCAATCTTTTAATCTTTATTTCTTAAAGCAAGCTAAATTACAAATTATACCTATAAAAATGTAACTATCAATTATAAAACAATTAACTTTACCGTAATTGTCTTATCTTGTACTGGATATTTTTAATAAATAACATCGATAATAGACTGAATACTTACTGAAGCAGTATTAATTACCGGTTTACTGACTTCAAAATTAGTCGCGAACAAATAGCAAAATTAACTCTGTTGCTTTCAAAGTTAATCATCTGTAAATAAAATTCAACCACTAAGCATTGTTCATTACCCAAATAATGCCACAAGGTAAACCTTTATGTTGGGTTGAAAACTATTAACGATTAAACATATGCCTAGAAAAAATAACACATCCCAACAGCAAAGTAAACCCTTTGTTTTTCGTTGTCGCGTGCAAATAGATTCGGGATGCTTAACAATAGAAATAGCTGAAAGGCTAGCTCCGTTTCTAGAAGAATCTCAGACAAAATATGCCATTGCTGATTATTTACGCATACAGAAAAAAGCCGGTCAAGCTTTGATAGATTTTAGAACTGATATGGGTATTTGGCAAGTAGAATTTAGTGGAAGAAGAGGTGGATGTTACTTATGGGATTTATATTTTATTTCACCCTATTGTGTTGCAGGATGAATAATTTATCTCTTCCCGATTATAAATACGACAAGCCCGAATATTTTTACCATTAATAGAGCTTTTCATGCCTATTACTACAGATTGAACTCGTTGTTTTGGAGTTCCATGATAGTTGTGAAAAAGATAGGTGCCATAAACTCGGTTTTGTCAAAAAACCGGGTTTATCAAATCTCATAAATGATTTAGGAGTGCTATAAAATATAACTATGAAAATAAATTAAACATTTGCAGGATTAAAAACCCTCTTTTCATTTATGAAATTTTATTTATTAGTACTATTTTTTATATTATTCACAGTTACTATTTTCCCTTCACTCGACTTTTCAAATTTTCAAATTATTTAATTCCTTCAAATGGCCCTAAATAAGTTGGTAGGGGACGAGTAATATGAACTTGCCATAATGCTTTAATAGTAGAAATATATTCTCTAAAGGTATAGCGGATTATAGTTTCTCGACGATAATTTCCCCAATCGGGAGTACCATAACCTACAGCATCTACACCTAATTGTTGGCAAAGATAAACTGCGCGGGGTAAATGGAAATTTTGGGTAACTACAACTGCTTGGTTGACTCCGAAAATAGGATTTGCACGATAACAGCTTTCATAAGTTTTGAAACCGGCATAATCTAAAGTAATATCCTTTTGAGGAATACCTAACTTGATTGCATAACGTTTCATTACGGTTACCTCATCATAATCTTCGCTGCTGTTATCACCACTCATTAACAGCTTCTGCACTTTGCCGAGTTTGTAAAGTTCCGCAGCAGCAGATATCCTGTCTGCTAGCATCGGAGAAGGGTTCTCGTTATAAATTCCGGCACCTAAAACAATAGCAACTCGCTGTGAAGGAATTTGAGTGGGATTATTGTGGCGGCGACTGCTAGTTACTGTTTTTACATAAAAATTAAGTGCCAAAGGAGTTACAACAGCACTTAAAAGCAGCACTCCAGATAATAATCGCCAGTGCTGCAATAACCATTTCGGTAGCATTTATATTGTGTATTGTGAGAACTATTCTGTTTTAGCAGACGTAGGATGGGTGTTGGTGTTTTGGTTGTGCTTCAATAGTTGACAGAAGGCAGAGCCTTCCTTCTATGTATTACAAGGCAGAGCCTTGTAACAAGAGTAACAGTAACAAGAGTAGGTTTAAACTTTCGCTACCTTACCCGCAGCTACATCAACATTCAACCGTTTAAACATTGCTTCGCGTCCTTGCATTGCTAAAGTGTCATCTAAAGGATTCAAAGAAATTCCTTCTTGATATTTATTTCGCAAGGCAGTTTGAATTAACCAATCGGCGACAACCGGATTTTTTGGTAATAATGGTCCGTGGGAATAAGTCGCGATCGCATTTTGGTAAAATGCTCCTTCGGTTCCATCTTCACCGTTATTTCCTAAGCCATAAACTACCTTACCTAAAGCTTCGGTTTTTCCTAACTTAGTACGTCCGCCGTGATTTTCAAAACCGACTAAATAAGGTGTAGCTCCACCCAACATTTCTTTTAATTCTTTGGCTAATTTAGCAGCAGTCACTTCTATGACTAAATTACCGATGCAGCGACGAGTATTTTCTCCCGGATGCACGGAAACTAAATCCAATATTCCTAAACCTTCAATTCTTTGTCCTAAGCCGGGTTCGTAATAATGTCCTAATAGTTGTGGGGAACCACAGGTAAAAACTCCGGGTGTACCATTATCAAGCTGCTCGCGCATGGCATCAGCCTTATCACCTTGCAAATCGCGCATGACGATTTCTTGCTGCCTATCCTGTGCGCCACCACCAACTATGACATCTACAGATTTAATATCATCAGCAGTAGAATTTTGGTCTAAGGGTACAACTTTAACGTCATATCCTCGCCATTGAGCGCGACGTTCGATAACGATAACATTACCCCTGTCTCCGTAAGTACTCATCAACTGCGGATACAGCCAGCCTATAGTTAATTCAAATTTTTGGTTACTCATAGTTAAAGGTTAAAGGTTAAATCGTTGTGAAGTAGAATCTATCTGTTAATAGGGAGCAGGAAGGGGAAAGACGAAATTATAATTCTTAACTTTTCACTGCTCACTGTCATGGTACTGCTCACTGTTAACTGTTAACTGTTAACTGAAATTACCGAATCTTCTTACCTGTCAATGCTTCTCTTACATCTAACATGGCTGTATATGTAGGTAGGATATGTAAAGTTTCGTTTTCGGGGGTATTTTCCAAAGCGGTTGTAATTGCTTGTCGTAAATCTTCTTCGACAATCAAGTTGAAATTTTGCTCGGCAGAATTTTCGCTGTAGCGCAGGCGTAAAGCCATATCATAAACGCGATCGCCGCTGACAATTAAGGTGCCTCCCCGCTGTACCAATTTCTCGGTATCAACATCCCAAATCCAGGATACGTCTTCTCCATCCTGCACTCTATCGTTCAAAACTAGCAAAGTTGTTTTATTATTACTTTCGGTAACTACACGAATGGTTTCGTTGGTACCTACCGGATTTTTTGATAGCAAAATACGTACTTGCTTGCCATCTACAGTTAATTCTTCCGCACGTCCAAAAGCTGGTTGAAATTTGGGAATTGCTTTACGGATGTTAGCTTCGTCAATTCCTAATTCTTTAGCGGCAGTGGCTGCGGCTAAGGTATTGTATTTGTTATAAAGTCCTACTAAAACTTGTTCCCATTCGCGACTTTTTAAATCGGGTTCGCTTTTAGCAAAGCCGCAGCTCGGGCAAGTGTAATCTCCTAAGTGGGATAAATAAACGCCTTCGTAGTTTAAAGAATGTCCGCAATTAGGACAATAAATCGAATCAACTGCGTGGGGAATCGCTTCCAGATATTTTTCGGGTTCGCTTAAACCAAAAAATACTACTTTTTGAGATAGCTGCTGCCCTAAGTAAGATAAAGTTGGATCGTCAGCGTTGGGAATAACTACCGTGTCGGGTGCCAAAGTAGAAATTGCCTTTGTCCACCTTTTGCTAATGGAATCAACTTCACCATATCTATCAAGTTGATCGCGAAATAAATTTAAACAAAGAATTACTTTTGGTTGAATGGGTTGCAGTACTTTGGCAACGATATTTTCATCAACTTCTAAAATGGCGTAATCTACATTTAAATTACCAATCAAATTGGTACTTTCCATTAAAGCAGTTACCAAACCATTTTCCAGATTAGCCCCAGTGGAATTATGAGCAACCCGGAAACCTTGTTCTTCCAACATGGTGCGTAACAGTAAAGACGTAGTCGTTTTACCATTAGTACCGGCAATTAAAATGATGCCATGTTTAACTTGCTGGCTCAAAGATTGCAAAAGTTTGGGTTCAATACGTCGCGCAATTGAACCAGGTAAAACAGAAGCTGCACCCACACGCAAAGTACGGACTCCAAAAGTCACGCTTTTTGCAACAGACACAGCCAAACCAAGCCTGAGCTTATCTATAAATTGAACTTTTGCCACAAACGTACCCTATAAAAGATATAAGTTTTAAATTTAATAAGCGTGAGTTTAGCGAATCCCCGGAGAAAAATCTAGCCTTAACGTAACAAATTAGGGAGATGAGGTAATGGGTAATAGGTAATGGGGAGAGAAAAAACCAAGAATTCCCAATGCCCAATTCCCAATGCCCAATGCCCAATTACCAATGCCCAATTACCAATTTCTTTGACCTTTAACCCGTTATGCGCTCAGAATATTTATATATCCATATGTTGAAACTAATTTCAGCACAAAGTAAAAACAATATTTAGCTTAAAAGGTTGCTTTTGATGAATAAATTAAAGTCGTATATTCTACATATGTTTTCTTACAGTTGGCAGCGCTGTTTGTCTTTATTGATGTTAATAAGTTGTATCCTACTTACAACTGTGTATCCCGCATTGGCAGCTATCAATGACGATAGTTATGAAGGCAATATTTTTATGGTTTATGCTGGCAACGGTTCGTTGGTTCCCGCACATGCGACTTTAGCCGAAGCTTTAGCAAATCATAAGCCTGCAATGCTAGCTTTCTACGTGGATGACAGTAGCGATTGCAAAGAATACGCTGTTGTTATTTCCCGCATACAGTCATATTACGGTAAAGCAGCAGAAATTATTCCTGTAGACGTAGATAGAATTGAACTCGAAGCAAATGATTCTCCTACACAACCAAATTATTATTATGCCGGTGGTGTGCCTCAAGTAGTAGTATTTAATCAAGAGGGAGATGCGATCTTAAACAAAAAAGGACAAGTACCTTTTGAAGAAATAGATGACAAATTTAGAGAAGTGTTTGATTTACTACCCCGTTCTGAATCCGTAGAATTAAGGCGCCGTTCCTTTAATGAGTTTAGTAGTGAGTTATCTGAATAACTTAATAGTGCCGAAAAATTGCTTCGGCACTTGCTTTTTAGTGATATCTAATACTGCAATCTCTAAAATTAAAGGCTAATATCTAAGGGTCAGTTCTGAAGTATTTGCTTTCTTACTGCTAACTGATTATTGGTAAATATAAGTATTATTAGAGTGTATTCTGATGCCAGAAGTTTACACTACAGAGGAATTAATTCAAATTTTGACAGAGGAGCGCCAAGCTTGTCTGACAGGAAAACGTTTGAAGTTAGATGTGAAGATATCTGGTAATCCTGTAATTGACCAGTTTATCAAAACAGAAGGTTTGCAAAAGTTTACTGCTTATCAAGATTTTAAAGCCGCCATTCATGAATATCAAAGAGAACATCAGGTTTCTGGTATTGTATGGCGAGAGGTAAATGTCAAAGGCGATAATTTACGTTACCCAGAAGTCGATGGGCAGTTAATTGCGCTACAAAATGATTTGAAAATATTAGAGTCTGCCAAAAATTCAATTTTAGAATTTTGGTATAAAGTCACTGTTGGCATGGACTTTTATTTAAGTGTTAGTAATGGCAAGCAGTATCAAAGAATTAGTATAGAAGATATTAAAAGAATAGAAACTAGAACTGAGTGGGCTAGTTTATGGAAATGGGAAAATTCTAACTTTTTAGAAATAATTTTGCAGTTGGGATGGGGAAAACCTGAAGAAGCTTGTTATAAAAGGGGCTTTCCCGCAGCTGGTAGTGAATTTATTCATGCTGTTAATCCCGGCAAACAACCTATTGGTTAAGAATGATTTTATATTTTGATTTTATATTTTGATTTTGTATTTTTATTTTATATTTTGAATTCTGCTCTGTCTGTGGAGAATTTTGGTAGTGGTAATTATAATTTTTGTGGCGATCGCCTAGTAAAATGATTGCAAAAGATTTTTGCAGACCATAAGCAATGTTAGCGACACAAAAACTTGCACAAAACTACCCCCTGACTACAGTAGGTGCCCTCGTAGAAGGACCATCGGAGCGGGTTTTAATTGTCAAAACAACCAAGTGGCGAGGCACATGGGGCGTTCCTGGGGGTAAGGTTGACTGGGGTGAAACTCTAGAAGCTGCACTGATACGGGAGTTTCAAGAAGAGGTGGGACTGGATCTCGCGTCAGTACGTTTTGCACTGCTGCAAGAGGCGGTGGTAGATCCTCAATTTTGTAAGGAAGCTCATTTTGTCATGGTTAATTACTATGCTGTCTCCAACAGCGAAAACATCACCCCCAACGAAGAAATTGAGGAATGGGCATGGGTTACTCCCCAAGAAGCTTTGAAGTACCCTCTTAATAGTTATACTCAAATTTTGATTCAAGATTATCTACAAAAATTGGTATTATTATCAAGCACTTAATTGCTGGTTATATGGATCGAATCAGGGTTACTAATATTCGCTGTTATGGTTACACTGGGTTCTTTGCAGAAGAGCAGGTACTGGGACAATGGTTTCAAGTTGATCTGACTATGGACTTAGATTTATTACCTTCAGGAACCAGCGATGACTTAAATCAAACTCTTAACTATGCTGAAGCTATAGAGAAAGTTAAAAATTTGGTAGAGGGTAAAAAATTTGCTCTACTCGAAAAAATGGCTGCGGCGATTGCTGACGATATTTTAAGTTTCGACTTGGTAAAAAAAGTTCGGGTGGAGTTAACTAAATTAGCAGCTCCGATCCCAAATTTTAGCGGTGAAATCACTATCGATATTACTAGAGCAAAAGAAAGTTAAAATAGGACTCACAAGCATTAGGAAGGTGAGCATCCCGATACCGTTTTTCCGCAGTCTAGGCTCCATAGCAAAATTTTTAGAAAGGGTTTATTAATATCAAATTTTAAACCCAACAAGAATTACGCAATTGTCGCAATACTCGGCTGGTGCGTGACACTAACAGCATTACCACTACGTTCCAAATTACTGAAAGTGTCACAGCACCCTACAAAAAAAATGTGCCGATTGCGTAAGTCCTACCCAATATAATTTCATTACTTATGATTGCTTATGGGAATTTAAGAAATTTTGTGCGACTTGTTCAATTCTGAGAGATTGTTTGTCAACTTCATAGTTCATTTGTTGCATTTCTTCGGCAGAAATTGACTGGGCAAGTTTATTAATAGTATCTCTTAAAGATGGATATTTTTCTAAAGTTCGCTGACTAAAAACTGGCACGGCTTCATAAGGAGGAAAATATTGTTTATCGTCTTCTAAAACGACCAAGTTTAAAGCTTGAATCATGCCATCGGTAGAACTGGAATTACCTATATCTATTATTTTATCCCCCAAGGCTTTATACATCAGCCCTAAATCCATCTGTTGAGGACTACTCTTAAGCTTTAAATCATAAGTTTTAGCTAATCCTGGGAATCCATCTTCCCTTTCCAAGAATTCATAACCAAATCCTGCTTGCCACTGGGGGGAATATTTACCAGCTTCTGATAGGGTTTTTATATTCAATTTTTGGGCATCTTCACGACGCATAACTATAGCAAAAGTGTTTTCAAAGCCTAAAGGTTCCATTAATTCTAATTGGAATTTTTCATCGTATGCTTGTTTTACTTGTTGATATACAACTTCAGGATTGCTAATTGGCTTTTTTTGAAGAACAGCAGTAAGAGCTGTACCAGTGTATTCTACGTAACCATCAATTTGTCCCTTTTTTAGTGCTTCATGAGAGATAAATGTTCCTCCTAAATTGAAGCGTCTGTCAACACTGAGATCGGTTTCTGCTTCAATTTTTTGGGCGATAATTTCTCCCAAAATTATTTGCTCGGTGGAATTTTTGGAACCGATAGTTATTGTACTAGTGTTGAGATTTACTAGGATGGCGATCGCTAATAAAAAACCACCCACGGATAAAGTTAATGTTCTTAGAAAACTATATTTCTTGTGATAATCTTCTTTTTGTGTTAAATACTTTTCCAGCCAACTAAAAGACAAATCAGCCCCAAATGCAATTACAGCCGATGGAATTGCACCTGCGAGAATTAACTGATTGTTGAGGGTAGAAAGTCCCCGGAATATAAATACTCCCAACCCACCACCACCAACGGCGGCTGCTATGGTGGCAATACCCACGGAAATTACAGTCGCTACTCGCACTCCAGCTATAATAATGCCCAAGGCTAGAGGAATCTCCACCTGAAGCAGCAACTGTCTATTTGTCATACCCATACCTTTCCCAGTTTCGCGGATGGCTGGATCGATGCTGGTTATTCCAGTGTAAGTATTGCGAATTAGCGGAAGTAGAGCATAGAGAGTAAGTGCTACAATTGCTGGAATTTTACCAATCCCTCCCAGAAATGGTACGGAAATCAGAAAGCCAAATATAGCCAGACTAGGAACAGTTTGCACAATGTTGGCAAAGCCAAGAATCGGTTTAGCAAGTTTTGGCTGACGGGTAATTAAAATACCTAGAGGGATGCCTATGGCGATGGCGATGCTAATGGCAATGGCAACTATGATTAAGTGTTCCCCTGTATGTAAGAGGATTTCTTGAATCTCAAATTTGTCAAAAAAATTACTCAAAATTAATTCCTTGGCAACAATGAACGATTACAGGCATGCATTTTCAGGATAAGCCATCAAAAGTTGTTTTTATGGTTTTAATTTTGGCATTGCTGTCAAGGTTGGTGTATCAATTTAATCTTTTCTCAAATCTTGCACCATTTTCAATTTCCCTCAAAGAAACCCGGTTTCTTGTGGTGAAAGCATGAATATTTCGTTGCTAAATCGTAAAGAAACCGGGTTTCTGGCACTGCTGCAAGATGTCAGTTGTGGCAAAATCATAACCTTCTTTGCTAGATAATAATTACCCACCTAAAGATGTTGCTGGGCATAAGCCTGGGAAATTTAAATTCATAGAAATCTGTAGACAATGCCTAATTTTGTACGACTTACGGTAAGATTGCATAGGTAGTAATTTTATATTTTGCCTTCAAATAATACTGTTAAGTATGATTTCTTCGATGTTAGACAGATTTGAAAAAGTTTACGTGCATCCCAGTCAATTTCCCGAGGTTGTTTCCCAAGATTATTTCACTAGCTTTTATTCAAAAAAAATAAATCATAAATTTCATTACGATAGTGTCAAACAAAGCCAAAAATGGTTAAAAATACACGAAACCTATTCTCCGGCTAGACAAGACGAAAATTGTATTGATGCCTATGCAAAATGTTTTCAGAAAACAGCAGAAATATTAGATAATGATAATTCAAATTTAAACTTAAATTCAAATCTAAATCTTATTGGCTTAGGTTGTGGTGGGGGAGAAAAAGATAAACTCTTGGTTTCCCATTTATTCAATCCTCAAAGGGCTTTAACCTATTATCCTGTTGATGTTAGCTTATCTCTGGCAATAATTTCCGCTCAAAAGGTTGGAGGAGCTTTTAATAATTTACAGATACAGCCCATTGTTTGCGATTTACTTCAATCGAATGATTTAATCTCCCTACTTGATAATCAAAATAAAAGGAATATTATTACCTTTTTTGGTATGATTCCCAATTTTACTCCTGAAGAAATTTTGCCGATTTTAAGCAATTTTCTCAGCGAGGGAGATTTGTTACTTTTTAGTGCTAATTTAGCCCCCGGTTCTAATTATCTGCAAGGTGTCCAAAAAGTTTTTCTTCAATACAACAATGAATTGACCAAAGAGTGGTTAATTACTGTTTTACTTGATGCCGGAGTTGAGCGGAAAGATGGGAATATTCAATTTACCATAGAAGATGGCAGTAACAATAAATTTAAAAGAATTGCTGCTTATTTTGAATTAGAAAACGATGTGAGTTTCAGGTTGGAAGATGAACTCATTGAGTGGAAAAACGGTGAAAAAGTGCGATTATTTTTCTCATACCGTTACACTTCTGCGATGATTCAAGAAGTACTCAAGAGTTACGGTATCAATGTTGTAAATTACTGGGAAGCTGATAATCAAGAAGAAGGGGTTTATCTTTGTCAAAAAATTTAATTACAGCAGTTTGCAAGTTGCAGGAAAATACCCCTCCCCAACCCTCCCCTTGTTAAGGGGAGGGTGCCCCAAAGAGGGGCGGGTGGGGTATTTGCGGTACCTGCGCGTTGCTGAAATCTACTGTATATTTAATGAATTTTTGTCACAACAGAATCGAGTTTACTTCTGTGAGCCATAGGAATATTCTGGGGAGGAGATACCATCAACAGAGAATTGTCAAATTCAATATCGGGAATAACAGCAAGAGCACCTAATGGTTGATTATTCTTGAGACGCTGTTGTTTACATTTAACTAACGCCATCAAAGTTTCGCGCTTTTCCCCAACACATTCAAATGGTTTCTCTGCATTTGGATCGAATAAACGTGTCCAAAGAATATCAAGTTGCTGTCTATTGAATAAATCTTCCCCCACTACAGCGATAGCAAAATCACGATCTGTTACAGCTTCGATTAAAGCATATGAAAAAGCACACTTTGGACAGTTACAACACCACCGAGACAAGCCGGGAGCCCACTGCGCCTCGTTACAGGATGTAATAGACTTAAGGATATTTTTGTTCCAAAGGGATAATTGGTGAACTGTGCCAATAGAGTAAACTTCTTCGCAGATGCTCACATAGCGAAATGGTAAACTCTTACGCTCTAAGAAGTTATTAAAACGCTCGATGTAAGCATTCCCCTTGGCACTTTGATGATTAACGCTACGCCCCTCATGAGTTGCATTAGATTCATTAGAGCTTTTATCATTTGCTAACACAAGATATTTATGTCCCTGCTGTGCTGCAATAATCATCATAACGAACAAGGCATTGGTGATTGTTGGATCGTTACGTACACCCTTGTAACCAAAATGTTGTGCAGGATCTTCTTGGGGATGAGTAAGTATTTCCCAAAGGTGCGATTGCTGTTTTATATAATCAAATACTGGAAATTTTTTCTGCCAATTGTCTCCTAATATGCCTCCAGCATGATGTAGAGTAAAAGTTTCTGTGGTTAGATTAGCTCGTTGCATCCACTCAAAAGTAAAAGTACTTTCTTTACCTCCGCTAACTGCTAGAAGATAGGAATCTTTTACTAATGGCTGATAAGAATTTTCTACGTCACTAGGAGAAAACTCTATTCGAGGCATTTTATCCCAACTCCATTTTTCCAGATAAAATTTTTGTTGCAGATACCAATAAATATCCTCATTCCACCAATCTGATTCCCACGAAAGACAACGATACCAAAAAACTTCCACAGTCTTGGGAGTACAGATTTCACAAAGGCGATAAATTTCAGCCATTGCAATCCCAATTAACACAGATGGATGTGCTTTCTGGGTATTTTTAAATTCAAGAGGGAAGTCAATATAATATTCATGCTTCCAGTTATCAATTAGAAAAGGAAAAACAAGTCTGGAATTTTCAAAGTAAGGCATTTCAGAATAAATCACATCACAGGTTGGGGACTCTCCTGTTGCCATATACTCTATACGAGACTCATGATATCTACTCTTGAAATCTGGAAAAGTTGAAGTCATTATTATTGATTTACAAGTAACTAAAAATAACTAAGAGTATCTAAAACAGCTTTTACTTTTGGTACTTCATGAGTTCTAAATAAATCAGTTTTACCTAATGCTGCTAAAACTGCAAAAAACGATTCAGCAGTTCTTACTTCTTCGCCAAAACATTCAAATGCATGGGGGAGAGCATGACATACTGGAAAACCTAATTTCCTGAGACGAAAAGTATTTAAAAAGGTTTTCATTTGGAAACGAATGCGAAGACTGCTGTCTTGAAGATTTTTGTAGTAAAAACCTAAGCCTGCATCAACAAAAATTTTTCTCACGCCAAGTTTAGTCGCTATTTCTATCTCGTTGGCGAAATATTCATACATTAAGTCTGTTGGATCGTTACCGAAATCAAATTCATCAACTTCTCTCACGTTTTTTCCTTGAACGTAACAGATAATAACCCCAGCATCAAACTCCGATACTTGTTGATAAATTTCCTTATTATCTTGGGAACCAGTTAAATTAATGATATTTGCCCCGACTCGCAAACATTCTCTAGCAACTTGAGGATAATATGTTTCAATTGAAGTTAAAACACCTTCTTTATTCAGAGCTTCAAGTACTGGTAAAATTTGACTTTGTTGTCTGACATCTTCTACTCTTTCTGCATTAGGTAAAGTCGATTCAGCGCCAATATCTACAAAATCCGCTCCCTGTGCTTTTAACATTATCCCGCGACGAATGGCTTGTTCCGAACTCATACAAACACTTTCCCTGTACCAAGAATCAGTAGAAAGATTGACTACTCCTAAGATGGCTGGTTCGGAATTAAAATTAAAATGCTTGTTGCCAATAGTAAACTCTTCAACTTTTACTTTTAAAGCATCATTATATTTTTCATGAATTTCATGAAGATGTTCGAGAGTAAGCATATTGTTATTGTTAGTTGTTAGTTGTTAGTTGTTAGTTGTTAGTTGTTAGTTGTTAGTTATTAGTTGTTAGTTGTTAGTTATTAGTTGTGAGTTTGTGCTTTCCGTGTAATCCGTGTAATCTATTTAATCCGTGATAGTTACTCATTACTCACAAACACCAACCACCAGAAACTTCTAATACTTGTCCCGTGATATATTCAGATTCTGGATTGATAAAATACCAAGCAGCATGAGCTACTTCTGACAATTTTGCAGGACGGTTTGCTGGTAACTTAGGCATAGCATCTTTATAATCATCTTCATATTCAAAGGAATTTTCTGCTATACCAGGAGAAACTACATTGGCAGTAATATTATTTTCAATTAGCTCTTTAGCGAGAGATTTCGTATAAATAATTATGCCAGTTTTAGATATTATATAAACTGTATTAGAACCACGAGCAGTAACATTTTGAGCACTAGCCGCACCAATATTAACAATGCGTCCCCAACCAGCAGATTTAAGGTGAGGAATTGCGGCTCTGGTCACATAAAAAGTAGTATTAAGATTGGAATCAATAGTAGAACTCCACTCTTCGATTGATATTTTACTAGTAGGTGTACTTGAATAATTACCCACGTTATTAACAATTACCGATAAGCCCCCTAGCTCTGCTGCGGCTTTTTCTACTAAAGATTGTGCTTCCAAGGGTTTGGTGATATCAGCTTGCAGGGCGATCGCCTTTACTCCCAAAGCTTCAGCTTCTTCACAATTTTGTTTGGCTGCTTCTTCACTGCTATTGTAGTGAAATGCCACATCAAAACCCTTGCTGGCTATATCGAGGGCAATCGCTTTTCCAATTCCTCCGCTTGAACCAGTTACTAAAGCTTTTTTTAACATTATTTTTGAGTTTCTATTTGAGCAACTCCAGAACAGTCTACCTCTTTTAGGAGTTGAGTAATCGTTTTTCCCGAAACTGGTTCAATCCAATTTGGCGCTATTTCTGCTAAGGGTACTAATACAAAAGCTCTTTCTCTCATCCGAGGATGAGGAATTTCTAAATTAGGAGTATCCAAAATTAAATTATCATATAATATTAAATCTAAATCGAGAGTTCTTGCTCCCCAACGTTCCTTACGTTCACGACCAAATTTTTGTTCAATTTCTAAAAGAGTTTCTAACAACTGATGAGGCTCTAATTCTACTTTTAATAAAGCGCAAGCATTGACATAATCTGGTTGTGGTGGTCCCCCCACTGGTTTAGTTGTATACCAGTCGGAATGACTTATTAGGGTTATACCGGTTGTTTCATTTAGGCTTTGAATCGCCGAATCGAGAGTAGTAAGAGATTCGCCAAGGTTGCTACCAAGACCTATTGCAGCTTTGTTGTACCCTGTCGATGATGTGCTTGAATTGGTTTGATTTGGCATTATGAAGCTTTGGATACAATCTTCATAAAAGCTTAACATAACTTTATGCAGTTACTTCAATTGATATAAATAAGGCGGACAAAAACCATGTCCACCCTATTACCTAGTACTCTACCAAGCCAAAATTGCTGGGTGAGGGTAAGCAGGGGGAGCGGAGGGAGCGGAGGGAGCAGGGGGAGAAGAAACTTTTTATTTTCACGGCAAGCCCCGCCTTCGTTAACTTGGTGAACCACTAGGTATGTGTAGGTTGGGTTGAACGGAGTGAATGTGCCATTAGTTTTTATGGGTTGACTAAAGGTTTGTAGTTGCGCTTGGGCGCCAACTGTTGGCGCCCAAGCGCAACTACGAACGAACCCCACCCGGCAATTTGGTGTCCGTACCCACTAAGACAGTTTAGACAATATTAAAGCAAACCATTGATTATCATCAGTCCAGATTTTTTGTGTAACTAAACCCTTAGTTTTAAGTAACTGCTCAATACTATCAATCTCAAATTTGCGAGATATTTCGGTATGAATTGTTTCGCCCCCTTCAAAGTTAAGTTTGAGGTTAAGGCTGCGTAATTCTGCGGTTTGAGCTTCTTTTGAGCGTAAATAGCTTTCTATTTGATGTTTTGTTTCATTATAAAATGTCCAATGTTCAAACTTTGTTACGTCAAAATTACCGTCAAAGCGACGATTTAAATGATTCAATACGTTCAGATTAAAAGCAGCAGTGACTCCGGCAGCATCATTGTAAGCGGGTTCTAAAATATCTTTGGACTTGTGTAAATCTACCCCCAGCAAAAAATATTCTCCTAACTGCAAACCAGCAGTAATCTGAGATAGAAATTCATCGCATTTTTGAGGATTTAAATTACCCAAAGTACTGCCAATAAAACCAATCATGCGATTGGGTAATTCGCTTTGCTGTAATTCTCCTAAAGCTTGTTCGTAAGTTCCTGCTAATGCATGAACTTTTAACCAAGGATAATCGACCAAAAGCTGTCTGGCGCTTGTTTCTAAAATACCTGCGCTAACATCAACAGGGAAATAGTGTAGAGGATAACCAAGCTTTTGGTAAGCATCTAACAAAATACGAGTTTTTGTTGAACTACCGCTACCGAGTTCAATAAATTCGCAAGCACCAGTTATCTGGGCGATTTCTTCAGCACAATTTTGTAAAATCGAAGTCTCGGTTCTGGTAACATAATATTCCGGTAGTTCGCAAATTTCTTCAAATAACTCAGAACCCCGATCATCGTATAAGTAATGTGGAGGAAGGGATTTAGATTTATTAGTTAATCCTTCAACTACATCGCTTCCATCAGGAGAGGAAACTTCCTTGGTTCTTTGTTGTAAGTGTTGAACTTTTAAGCGACTGTCAACACTTTGAGAGTAACCTACCTTGCTGCTGATAGCTGGAGAAAATGTCATAAAAAATCTTGGTAGTTTGGCTTGAGAGGTTGCAATTATTGCAAACCTCAAACGAAACCAGATTACCAGTTAAAAGTTACCAGCGAACAGTTTTTTTTGTTAGGAATTATGATTTGGGAGCAGCAAATACCATTGATAAATTGATTTCCCCCTATCTAGAATCTTCCCATATCCGTCACATAGCGCAGCGAAATCCGACAAACATCTGACGCATTCGGGGATGATACCAATTACGAAAACTACTGCGTAAAGCCCAGGGGCGAGTTGCCCAACTTCCACCTTTGAGAACTCGATGCTCGTTGTCGAAATATACTTGGGAGTAGCCTTTGTAGGGATAAGCTTCAAAACCTTTATAGCCAGCAAACCAACTGTTAGTCCATTCCCAAACGTTTCCTAAAGTATCGTATAAACCGTAAGCGCTTTCTCCCAATGGGTAAGCGTTTACTGGGGTTGTTTGGCTGTGAATATTATTGCAGTTGCAGTTTTGAGGTGTCGGTGGTTCATTTCCCCAAGGATAAATGCGACGACATTGCGATTTTTCATCCCAACTTGCAGCTTTCTCCCATTCAGCTTCCGTCGGTAAGCGCTTTCCTACAAACTTTGCGTAAGCTTCTGCTTCATACCAACTGACACCCCAAACCGGATTATTGTAAAAATCTGGATTGTCTTGCCAATAAAGCGGTTTTGTTGCTTGTTCTGCTTGCAACCATTTCCAACCAGCTTTTGACCACCACTGAGGATTTTTGTAACCCTCAGCTTCCATAAATATCTGATATTGCTTGCAAGTTACCGGATATCGGTCAATTGAGTATGTATCCAAATAAACTTTGTGCCTACAGCCTTCGTTATCAAGAGCATCCAAAGAATTGCTACCCATTTCAAATTCTCCTGCCCGAATTTGAATCATCTCGTTGAAAGAATTGGGAAGTAAGGGAGAAGAAGAAAGATGCCAAGAATTTCCTTGCAAATTTTTGGGTTGCTGATTTTTGATTAACTCCAACACAAAACTGATAGTTTCATTATGCTGGCTTTCATGCTGTAGTAAAAAATTATATAAACGTTGTTGTTGTTTGACATCGGTTTTTTTCATATGACAAAGAACGCGATCGCGAACTGTGTCGAGGAGATAACGAGTTTCTTCTAAACAAGGTAGTTTTACACGCTGATTTTTTGGTAAGCCATCTGCTGCATACAGTTGACGATATTGTGGAAACGAGCAAGGTAAAGCTGCTGTTCGTTCTAATATCCATAAAGATTCAGTATAGGCAATATGCCCTAAATGCCAACCTACTGGGCTAAAATCTGGATGAGCTTGACTGCAAAAAGTCGCTTCATCCATATCTTGAAATAAAAGCAGGGTTTTAGCCCGACATTCAACAAAAGCGTCAATCAGGCTTTGTTTTAAACTGGTTTTTTTTACACTAGATTTGCTCAATTCTGATATCACAATCTTTTCCAACACTGAGAATGCTATTTTCTGGGAACGAATTCCAATTACCTTTAAACAGCGGTTCAGAAGCAATGATTACGGAGTTTGAGAAAGTAGAATCATTTTGTAGCCAATAGAGAGATGGTGGTTGAGCTTCTACACTAAAACGAGAAGCTACAAGACGATTTCCGTCACTCACTACAACATTAGCTAAAGTATAAGTATTATAAGTCTTTGTTAATTCTTTTAACTTAAGTAAAGTTAAGTGCAAAGCTTGCTCTAAACATAACCCAGGATTATTTTGCAATTCGTTAAGCAACAGAGCAAACATATGTTCCGAATCTGTAGTTCCATTTACCCACTGATAAATTTCATCGTTTAATTGGTTGCGTATAGGTCTGTATAGACTCTGACGAAACTTATCAATTTTACCATTATGAATAAACAATAAACGTTCTTTTTGGAATGGCTGACAATTGCTTAGATCGAGAGCTTGCCCCAAAGTCGCGCTACGAACATAAGAAACTACGCAATCGGATTCTATATAACGGCTAAGACTTGGTAAATTAATATCATTCCAAATAGGTAACGAACTTTTATAAGTATAGGGTTCGGTATCCTTTTGACCATGATACCAACCGATACCAAAGCCATCAGCATTCACCGTTCCCGATATCATTTCCTGGGGTTGATAGCTTTGCACTATCAGTGAATGTTCGTGGTTGTAGAGTAAATTTTCCAAAGAAATAGACGAACCAAGATAAGCAAGTAATCGGCACATAAAATCAGTTATCAGTGAACAGTTAACAGTGAACAGTTATCAGTGAACAGTGAACAGTGAACAGTTAGAAATTTTTTGGTTCTTAACTCTTAATTATGATCTGCTCCAAATTACCCATAATAGTCATTGGGAGTGAAACGAAGCAATCCCAATATCCTGCGGTTGCTTCCCTAGACTCTTTCCATGGGGATTAAATCAAACTTCGGTAGTTGCTGAAATTTAGATAGGAAAACAGAGCTAGGAGTTAAGAATTAAATGATTAAATAACTGTTCACTGATAACTGTTCACTGATAACTGTTCACTGATAACTGTTCACTGATAACTGTTCACTGATAACTGTTCACTGATAACTGTTCACTGATAACTGTTCACTGATAACTGTTCACTGTTCACTGATAACTGTTCTTAGTTTGAGTGACATTAAAATCCTAGGAGCAATAACACCATTAGGAGGTGTAGCATTTATAGCTGCTTGGGGTGCATTGGCGATCGCTGCATTCAGTTATCAGTGAACAGTGAACAGTTATCAGTGAACAGTGAA